>JAESUA010000117.1 GCA_016763255.1 Magnetovibrio sp.
CACCGCCGCGCGATTTGGTTGAATCCATGGCCCGCCAGATGAAGGCGGAACGTGAAAAACGGGCAAAAATTTTGGAAGCGGAAGGCACCCGCCAATCCACAATTTTGCGCGCCCAAGGTGAAAAACAATCGGTCATCCTGGAGGCTGAAGGCCGCCGCGAAGCCGCTTACCGTGATGCCGAAGCCCGGGAACGTGAAGCCCAGGCCGAAGCCAAGGCCACGACCATGGTATCGGATGCTATTTCTGAGGGTAACGTGCAGGCGATCAATTATTTTGTTGCGCAGAAATATGTTGAGGCCCTTAAAGATATTGCCTCGTCGCGCAATCAAAAGGTTTTTTTCATGCCGATGGAAGTCACCGGTATCCTCAGTTCGTTAGCGGGCATTGCGGAACTGGGCAAGGACGCATTTGGCGGTGGCAAAGATGGTGGTGCCAGTGGGGGCACGAGTGGGGGCACGAGTGGGGGCGGAAGTGTTCCTTCATCGCGCTAGTCTCATCGTCAGTCCGCCAAAATTAACGGAGCGAGGGCTTTCCATGCCGCTTACAATATTTGACGAGATCACCTTTTGGCATTGGCTGATTGCCGGTGTGATCTTGATCGCGTTTGAAATGGTCGTGCCCGGTGTGGTGTTCATGTGGCTGGGGATCGCCGCAATCCTCACCGGGATGGTGGCTTGGATCTCGCCCGAGCTTGCGATGGAATGGCTGTTGATTATCTTTGCCGTGCTGTCGGTGGTCAGTGTGGTCGCGGGGCGCACCTATCTCAAACGCAATCCACTGAAAACCGACCATGCGACGCTCAACCGACGCGGCGAACAATACATCGGACGTCACTTTACGCTATGCGAACCCATCGTCGTTGGCTTTGGCAAAATTAAGGTCGATGACACCACCTGGAAGGTGATGGGCGATGATATGCCCGAAGGCGCGAAAGTCGAGGTCGTCGCCGTGCAAGGGGTGGTTTTGAAGGTCGAAGGCCGGGATTGAGGCAGGCTTTCGTCTAACGGTTGTTACGAATTTTCTGCAAACTCCAGGGCTTCATGGTTGTAAAGCTCATGTAGGAACTCAAGGTGGTGCATAAGAGCCGGGAGGTTTTGTGCATTAACCGCTTGTTCTTTCACCAACGCCTGAACCACCGTGAAGCGGCCTTCATCCAACGCAAAACTATGGCAATCAAAGCCAAGATGAAACTCACCGCCGGGTGCCGCCGTGACGGCAAACTTGATGAAGTTGGGTTTGATCAGGCTTGCGCCGTCATTGAGGGCGGCGCTGAAAGAGTCCAGGCAAAGCACATCTTCGCGTTCGGTATAGATGCCAAACTCTTCGTGAGTGCTTTCGGTGAAAAACTCGACCAGCCATTGGGTGAAGTCCTTGGCGATGAGGCGCTCGCTCAATTGGTTGCGCAAGTTGTCCACGGCGCTGGGACTGAGGATGAATCCGGAACTCTCAATATCGAGGTCTTCCCCGACATAGCGTTGATCAAGCTGTTCGTGTTCGGATAAATATTGGCCATAACCGCTAAACAGTTCGGACATCTTAGGGCCGAGCAATCCGACCGAATAGGTCACAGCGCTTTTCAAGGTCACGCCGTCGTGGCCGAATTTAGGCGGGATGTAGAGCACGTCGCCGCTTTCCACCACCACTTCATCCCCGTCAAACCCATCCACCAAAACTTTAAAATCAAGGCCCTGGATATAGACTTCATCGCTGATGGGTTCACGACCAATTTTCCAACGCCGTTGACCTTGGCCTTGAATCAAAAACACGTGGTAGGTGTCGATGTGTGCGCCCACCGTGCCGCCGGGGGCGGAAAAGCCGACCATGATGTCGTCCAGCAACCACCGTGGGACAAAATCAAAGTGGCTCAAAAGGTCGGCTGTATCGGGGTGAAATTGCTCGACGTTTTGCACCAGCAAAGACCAATCGGCCTCACCGGCGGCGGCAAAATCACCTTCGCCAAAGGGGCCGTAATCACAGGACCAATCGTCGGACGAGCCGGCGGTTTTCAGCATGCGTGATCGCGGTGCCTCTTCCATTGCCAGTCCCGCCAGCTCATCGGCAGAAATAAGCCCCTCAATTTCTGCAGAGGACAAGGCCTTGCGCACCACAAAAGGTCGCCGGTTCCAATACAGCTGATAAAAAATCGGTGGCCGATGGCATGGCATCTAGGTGAACAAGTGATGTGGACATAACACGATCCGGATTTGTGGTTGATAAGCGCACTGTGTGGCGGTTATGGCACCGATCCGCACCGGTGACAAAGGGTTCTGGTCAATTTGGCTGGAAAACCGTAATCAATCCCTTTAGGGTCAATTTAAACCTTGCCCTGGTTCGTAAATGGGCGCTAAAAATTCACGCTAAAATTCAAATGGAGACTGACAACGATGACCCGTGTGCCCGATACGATTTTTAAAACCCGCGTTCGCAATGATGCGCTGGACAGTGAAAATCCCTTCGAATGGAAGGATCTGAGCAGCGATGACGTGTTCAAGGGCCGCAAAGTGGTGGTGTTTTCACTGCCCGGTGCCTTCACCCCGACGTGCTCCACCAGTCATCTGCCGCGCTTCGAAGAACTCGGCGATGCGTTCAAAGAACAAGGCGTCGATCAGATCGTTTGCTTGTCGGTGAACGATGCCTTTGTCATGTACCAGTGGGGCAAGTCCCAGGGTGCGCAAAAGGTCTTCTTGTTGCCCGACGGTAACGCCGAATTCACCCGCAAAATGGGCATGTTAGTGGACAAATCCAATCTCGGTTTCGGCATGCGTTCGTGGCGTTATGCGATGTTTGTGGAAAATGGCGAAATCACCAAGATGTTCTCCGAAGAAGGCTATTGCGACAACAGCCCCACCGATCCGTTTGAGGTTTCCGACGCCGATACCATGTTGGCGTATTTGAAGGCTCGCTAAATCGCGCTTAAATAATGGGGGCCCGGTGGCGATCACGTAGGTGAAGCTGCCGGGCCCCTTTTTTATGGTTAGTCCAAGATCACGTGTGGCAAAAAGCGAGACGTGTCCTTGGTGATGGGTGAGTTGTCTTCGCGAATTCCCATGCCGCACGGCTTGCTGGCGACCAGCCATGATCCGATGACGGTGTGATTGCCATCAAATACCGGCAACGGGTGCAGGGCCTGAACCACAAAACCTTCCGCGCCATAAGGCCCATCGACCGACAAGGTGTCTTGGCCCGGGCGGACCATTTCGACGTTGCCGCCTTCACGCGAAAACAGCGGTTTGCGCACGTGGCCACCGTCAAGATTAGAGGCCCGTGGATCGTCGGCAAAATAGGTTGGCAACAGGTTGGGGTGGCCTTCGAACATTTCCCACAACAGCGCCAGCATACCCTTGTTGGACAAAATCGCTTTCCACGCCGGTTCGATAAAGGTCACGCCTGATGCGGGCACCGTTTGGCCGAATTCATCGGTCATGAGCCATTCCCAAGGATACAACTTGAACAAGGTTGAGATGCCCATATCGTCGAGATCGGTGAAATGGCCATCGCCATCGATGCCGATGTCTTCCATGTGCAAAAATGAGGTCTCTATGCCTGCCTGCACGGCGCAGTCTTCGATGTAGCGCACCGTGCCTTCGTCCTCAACGCTGTCCTTGGATGAGGCCAGATGCAGGCGTCCTTCGATGCCCATGTTGCCCAAGGCATCGACCAAGTTTTCGTGGATTGAATTGAACTGATCGCACCCCGGCGGGATGATTTCGCGTTCCAGGGCCTGTTCCAGCCACACCCATTGAAAGGCCGCGCTTTCGTACAGCGAAGTCGGCGTGTCGGCGTTGTATTCCAACAATTTGGCCGGGCCGGTGCCGTCATACGACAGATCCAGGCGGCCATAGAGGTTCTTGTCCTGGTTCATCCAGCTGGCGCGGATGTAATCCCAAAAACTTTCCGGGATCGCCAACTTGGTGAGAATCTCTTCGCTGTTCAAAGCCCGCTCGACGACCTCAAAGCACATCTTTTCGATGTCCGCGCTGGGGTCTTCGATGTGGTCTTCGATCTGGCGTAAATTAAAACGATAACACGCGGTTTCGTCCCAATAAGGTTCGCCGTCGAAGGTGTGAAATTCAAAGCCTAAGGCCTTGGCCTGATCACGCCAATCGTCGCGTTCGTCAATGATGATGCGTTCCATGGGTGGTTGGGTCTATCCGCCGAAGCTGCGGAATTTACCGGCGCTTGAACGAGCGCTGGAACTGGCACTGGCACCAAAGCCACCGCGTCGCACGGTCTGGGTCTTGGTGCTTGGCGCTGATGCCACCCGCGACGAAACCTTGGATAAACCGGTCTTGCCGGCGACCTTTTGGTTGTCGCCGGTGCGGAAATTCTTGGGATCGTCTTTGGAGCGATACAACGGCTGGGTTGCAGTGCGCGAGCTGCCACTGAGCATATTGCCCATCTTGAAGCCCATCATCATCGGCATAAACACCGAACCGCCGCTTTGGGTCTGTTGGGTCGAGGTTTCGCACTGCGCTGCGCCGAAATCGGCCTCGCAATCTTCGACCGAGGTGTACTTAGGCGCGACGCGAATGTGCTCGGCCTGGGCGACCTCAAAATTGTTTTCACAATCGGCAAGGCCGAAACCATCCAGCTGAGAACACTGCTCGGCGCTCTCAAACACACCCACTTCCTCGGCCCGTTCACACGCACTCAATGCCAGGACGCTAACGCCCATCAGGGCAAGCGTTAAGGTCTTCGATCTTTTCATTGTGCGTGGCTCCGGCCATAGGAGTATGTGTGAAAACGAGAGTTTAATTGTCCCGGCCCCAGGCGCAAGTAAATTATCTTACTTTTGCCCTAAGCCACGACATTGAATGCGCTTACTTTATATTTGGCCTCGTGGCGCTGTCCATGAATGACCACATACGTGATGCCGCGCCGGTTCCGGCCTCGGCGTAAATGTTGAAGACCTCATCGATGCCATTTTCTTTCAGGTGGGCTTCTTGCTCCGGGAACAAAGCTGTGGCGACGATGGGGCCTTGGTAACCAAATTCGCGCACCTGAGTTGCGGCATTGATGTTGGCGGCATGGTGGGGCATCGCCAGCAAGATCATCTCGACCTTATGGTAGCTGCGATCCAGGCGTGACCAGAACTCTGGATCGGTGGCATCGCCTAAGACCACCTTGCGACCTCCTTCGGTGCTTTTGGTGACTTCATTTTCATCCATATCAATGCCGAGGATTTGATCGTTTACATGGGAACGCATCTCATCATACGCAGCGCGTCCCACCCGCCCCATGCCGAACACCAAAATGCGATTGCCTTCCAGGCTGATGTCTTCGTCACCGGGTAGGCGCTTGGTGCTTTCCAGGGCGGTCAAGAAGGTACGGTATTTGGTGTAAAGGGCATTGGCGAACAGGTTCAGGGGCGAAGCCAAAATGAACGATGCCGACAGCGCCACGGCAATCACCGTCAACCAGTCTTGTTGCAGCCATCCGGCGTTGATGGCGATGGCGCAGACGATCAGGCCAAATTCGGAATAGTTGCCCAAAACCAATGCACCGTAGGTCGCACCGTGTGCGCGCAGGCGAAATTTGGTGAGCAAATAGATGAACAGCATCACCTTCAACGGCAACAGCGCCAAAAGCACCAGGGCCACGCTTGTGGTTTCCCAGGTTGGCAAACCGGTGAGGCCGATGGTCAAGAAGAACCCCACCAAAAACACGTCTTTGAACCCCAATAAGGTCTTCGACAGTTCCTTTGCTTTGGGGTGTTGGGCCAATAAAATGCCCACAACCAGGGCCCCCAAATCACCTTTCATGCCGACCAGTTCGAACAGCGCAGCGCCGCCCAGCGCCAGCACGAAGCCGTACACGGCGAGCAGTTCCTTATGGCCGCTGTGGGTGAGAACCAGCCCCAGCAGATGGCGACCGGGGATCAA
>JAESUA010000118.1 GCA_016763255.1 Magnetovibrio sp.
CGTGCCCTTGTTAAACAGATCATGGCCCCTGAAATCGAGCCCCTCCAGTTCAGGGCGCAAGGCGTTTAGACGTTCTGGCGTCCCGACATCAAGAACCAATCCATCTTGATCAAGCAGAAAAATTGATTGAAAAAAACCGGCTTCGCGAACGATCACGTCAAGCTGACCCTTTTTATCCTCCGCTTTTTTTCCAACCTGTTGTTCACGCATAACCTGCCGCAAGCTGTACAGAGGCTGCTGCATATGGGCTCCGACAAGTTCGGCAATGGAGCTTGCTAAAACTTGGTTACGCTCCACGGCGTGGGCATTCATGTCATGTTTTACGGAGGCATTAAAGAAGATGCCTAATGCTACAATCGGCAGCGTCAAGCAAGTAACAAGCAACAAAACAACGAATGTCCGTATTTTAATCATTGGCCTTCTTTTTAATCCGCCGGGACAAAACGTCCACCCTTGACCGTCATTCGGAACAACTCACGATTTACATCACCAAATTCGTTGAGGAAAAACGTCCGCTGCAGACCTTCGAACTTACCCGCAGAGAGTAAGTTCCGCTTTAACCGCTTTGGATTTGAATCCCTTTCCAAAACGGAAAGCAAAAATCGGACCGTGTCTCCCGCATGAATCGCCGCAAAACTGGGATTTTCCTTAAACCGTCTAAAATACGATGCCCTAAACGACTGATACTTAGTGCTTTTACTGCGAAGGTCTATAGTAGAAAGAAACTTAACTCCATCCACAGCCCCTCCACCTAGACGCAAAAGTTCGTCCGTTGCCGACCATTCGCTGACAAAAATCGGGCGAAAATCACCGCTTTTTCTCAAATTTTGGATTATTCGGGCACTGTCGAGTGCATTTGCCAGAACAAACACTCCATCTGACCGCGTCGATACGGCGGCCGCAACCGCTACAGAGACCGCATCCAGGTTTTGCGAATCAAAAGAATAGGCCTCCACCACATTGCCGCCATAGGTTTGTAAACTGACGTCGAAGGAATTCAACCAACTCTCAGCATGGTCTCTATTGTTCAGATCGTAGAGGGCGACGATGCTTTTGAAGGCAAAATCCCGGCCAACCCATTGTGCCAGTTGTTTGGCCGCGCCCTTGCTTGACGGATAAACTCTGAAAAAATAATCATCACGTGCCGACAGATGGTTGGTGCTGGTCGTGGGACTGATCAGCGGCACCTTTGCACGGCTAAAGATTTCTTCCCCGATCACGGACATGGAACTCGTCATGTGCCCAACAACGGCGACCACCCCCGAAACAATGAGTTCTTGACCCACAATTCGGGCAACATCTGGGTCCTGACCATCATCTTTAACGATCAACTCGATAGGACGCCCGTTGAGGCCGCCGGCTTGGTTTGCCAACTCAATGGCGAGAAGAGCACCATCGCGCCCGGCCTGGCCAAGATCGGCGTAGCGCCCGGTTAACCCTCCGACATATCCAATTTTGATGGGTTGGGCGTCATCACACGAGGTCAATGGCAACACAGCTAGCGTCACCAACATCACCACCACCGCGACAACGGCTTTATGTCCCATTCGCCCCCATCTCCAGGATTCCCATACTGGTTAGCAAGCTGCGCTCTAAATGTTGCGTGTCTCCATCGCTTTACGATTGCCCTTTTTGTGAGGCACCCGAACCTCGACAGCAAACGCTAAAGCGTTCATTTAATGCGAAATGTAGCACAGGGTTACACAACTGCAGACTGTTTCTTCTCTGGGTCGAGAACACCCATCAACTTTCCCAATTCAGAGAGTTTTCACCGTGCACGCATGATAAATTTTTCCATTTATTGCAACAAGATACGATCCAGAGCCAGTGGCATGTCAATTGCATGTTCTTGGCAAGATAATGATAATAAAAACTACGTTTTGAATTTGGAGAGCCAGCATGCCGGGAGATTGTATTGGGGTTCTTCTCATATCCAATGATGTTTCTGGAGCAAAACTCATTCATGAGTTTCTGACCGAAAGCAGCGAAGGCACTCTCACGTTGGAGACGTGTTGCAACTCAGAAGAATTCGGGACAAAGCTCAACTCGACAAGATGGGATACCATCCTTCTCGACCAATCCCTTCCGGAAAAACGCGATTTCCAATTCGTCGCCAACGTGTTGGATACACCATGCAACACCCCAATTGTCGTCCTAAGCTGTTGCGAAGACCTAGATTACGCGCAAAAGGTTAGAAAACTCGGCGCACACGATTGTGTTATCCTCGGCAAAGACGACGGCAAGTCCATCGTTAAAACCCTTAAGAGCGCCGCCAAGCATCAAGCCATCAAGACATCCCTCAAACACTCCACGTCCCTTTTGACCACGGTCATGGAGGCGTCGGTTGAAGCGATCATCTTGATCGGCGACGATGGAAAAATTGCCCGCTGGAACGATGGTGCCCAGACACTGTTCGGTTATTACGAAGCTGAAATCCTTGGTCAACCAGCTTGGAAACTGGTCCACCACTCGAAAAAGAGCCAGATAAATGCGCTGATCTTGAACGCTCCGCAAACCCACAATACCAACCTAAGAAGCAACATGTCTTCGGGTGTCGGCCTCAAGAAGGATGGCCATGCTTTTCCAATCGAACTCGCTTTCAGTCAGCTGAATTCAGACATCGGCGGTAATGTCATCGGGATCATCCGGGACATCACCGACAAGAAGAGCCTCTGGGACATCAAACGGGCCTCCGAAGTCGTTTTTGATTCCATAACCGAAGGCGTCATGATCACCGATACCAAAAATAAGGTAACGGCCGTCAACCAGGGATTTTGTGAAATCACCGGGTATCAAGCCGAAGAAATCATCGGCAAAACCCCTGCTATCCTGAATTCCGGTCGCCACGGCAAAATATTCTACATTGAAATGTGGCAATGTCTGCAAACGTCGGGCCGGTGGCAAGGCGAAGTCTGGAATCGGCGTAAGGACGGTGAGATCTATCCAGAATGGCTGACCATCGAGGAAGTCCGCGACGAAGAAGGTCAGATCAATCAGTATGTTGCCGTTTTCAGTGACATCAGCAAACGTCATGCAAGCGAAGAAGCAAATCGCCTCTCAGCCAATAATGATGCGCTGACGGGTTTGCCAAACCGCATCCTTCTTTATGACCGCCTCAAGCAAGCCATCAGCCAGGCGCAACGAAGCCAAACCAAAGTTGTTATCCAGGTTATCGATCTCGACTGGTTTGATTGGATCAACGATACCCTTGGGGCATCGGTTGGCGACAAACTGCTTCAAAATATAGGTACCCGTCTGGCCTTATCCATCAGTAGCGAAGATACGGTTGCCCGAATGGGCGGTGATGAGTTCGCCATCGTTCTGACCCAAATGGCTGAAGAACAAGATATGGTCAACACAGCGAAAAAGACCATCGCGACTCTCGACGCGCCGTTCACCCTGAATGGCGAGGAAACCTATATCACCGGATCAATTGGCATAGCCGTCTACCCCGACGACGGGCAGGACCCCGATGTTTTGCTCAAAAATGCAAATATAGCGTTAAAAAAAGCCAAAGGCTCCGGTCGCAATACATTTCGTTTTTTCCAAAATCAGATGAATAACCGGACTCACGAACTCGCCAAGCTGGAACGTGCCTTACGCCAAGCCTTGACCCAAAATGAGATCTCGGTTCACTACCAGCCGCAGATCAACCTCAACACGGGTAAGATTATTGGTGCTGAAGCCTTAATGCGCTGGAACAGTCGGGAGTTAGGCCCCATTCCCCCAGATGTCTTCATCCCGATCGCCGAAAAGTGCGGTATGATTCGCAGCCTCGGCACATGGATTCTTGAGGCCTCCTGCCGCCAACAAAAGATTTGGCGGGATAAAGGGTTTGTCGATCATCACGTGGCAATCAATGTGTCGGCGATCCAATTCCAGGATGATGATTTTTCACGAACGGTCATGCAGATCATCGAGGACACCGGCATCAAACCGCAGGACATTGAGCTCGAACTGACCGAGAGCCTTTTGATGGACCAAAGCGACGACATCCGCTCAAAATTCAGGGAAATCAGTGACCTCGGCGTTTCCCTGTCGCTCGACGATTTTGGCACAGGATTCTCGTCGCTCTCTTGTCTTAAGCAGTTCCCGATCAATACATTGAAAATCGATAAATCGTTCATCGATGGCGTTGCCAACACGCCCGACGATCAGGCGATCATCAAGGCGATTATCGGAATGGGCCAAGCTCTCGGTCAAAAGGTGGTCAGCGAGGGGGTCGAAACAAGTGACCAACTCGAATACCTCAAATCTGTAAACTGTGACATAGTTCAAGGTTACTATTACAGCAAACCCCTACCGGCTGCAGAATTCGAAGATCTGCTTTGACTGCGGGGCACACTGAGAAGACGAGGCTGTATCGTTGGTGAAAATCTGGCCAATCCATAAAAGCTCTGCGGCTATGCTGACCGTTTTAGGGGCCTTGCTATTCCTCGGATCTTGTACGAATGGCACAACAGTGCTCTCACCGGGCGAGGCTCCGGCAATTGAGCATGGTTGCTTTGGCTGTCACGGCATTGGCGGCATCAACGAAAACCCCAATTACCCAAATTTAGCCGGGCAAAAAGAAAGGTACTTGGTCAATCAGCTGACGACATTCAAACGGGGCGCAAAGTCCGACCCAAAGGTCGCCTGGATAGCCCGGCGCTACAACGGAATGATGAATGCCAAGGCCGCTCAATTGAGCGATCAAGCGATACCTTCTCTGGCCCGCTATTTTTCTGCGCGCTCTTGCTCATTTGGTCCCAGGCGGCCTCAACCACCGTCGGCACCTGCGAAAACCAAGATTTGTGAGCAGTGTCACGGCAAAGATGGGATTAGCCTCAACCCCGATACTCCCAACTTGGCGGGGCAAAAACAACCCTAC
>JAESUA010000003.1 GCA_016763255.1 Magnetovibrio sp.
CGATCAGACGATGTTCGTAGGTGATGCCAGCAGCCTCAAATTTGTCTTTGAATTCAGCCTGAAAGACCTCTTCAAACAAGTCTTTAAAGCGCCCGTCATAGGCCTTCATGATGGTGTTCTTGGTCGACAAGTACACCGGCCAGCCCAAATCCAGGCCATAATTCAGGCATGAACGAGCAAAGCCTTTGATGGAGTCGTCCAAGTTGTACATGGACATGGCCACGCCGGAACTGGGGAAGTCGAACACTTCGCGTTCAATCACTTCGCCACCGTCTTCGGGCACGAACTTCATGGTCAGCTTGCCTTTACCGGGCACCAAAAAATCGGTGGCGCGGTACTGATCGCCAAAGGCATGACGGCCGATGACGATGGGCTGGGTCCAACCCGGCACCAGGCGCGGCACGTTGCCACACAAAATTGGTTTGCGAAATACAGTGCCGCCAAGAATATTGCGGATGGTGCCGTTGGGGCTTTTCCACATTTCTTTGAGGCCGAATTCTTTAACCCGGTCTTCGTCCGGGGTGATGGTCGCGCATTTCACACCGACACGGTATTTTTTGATGGCTTCGGCAGAATCGATCGTAATTTGATCGTTGGTTTCGTCACGTTTTTGAACGCTCAGATCAAAATATTTCAGATCCAAATCCAAATACGGCAGGATCAGTTTGTTTTTGATGAAGTCCCAGATGATACGGGTCATTTCATCACCGTCGAGTTCAACGATGGGATTGGCGACCTTAATCTTCGGCATCCGTAATTCTCCTTAAGTTTCCCCGTTCCCAGGATGAGTTCCTGGCCCTTTCGAACGTTTTATTGTGCGCCTGCAACATAAGGGCCTCGTTACACTTTGACAAGCGCGCGCTGATCACAGAATTTCCCCTCCAATTGAGCGCAATTGGGCTTGCAATCCACACCCCCCCCACTTACGTGCAAATGATAATTTTCAATCAACTCACTTTCTTGGGCCGCGGCTCCAAACCACGGTCTGTGACGCCTAAAATTACAATTACTTACGGGCTACGGAGTGAATGACTTTAGAGAGCACGTAAGGGCACGTGATGAAAAAGGTATGGGTCCATGCATCACCTCATTTTACGTTCTTTTGTGATTTTTTCGCTTGTTGGTCTGAGCACCCTTACGGTTGGTCATCAAACGGCCCAAATGTTTTTTGATATCCGCCAAGATATAGTCTCACAAGGACTCGAGATCGTCCTTGCCATAAGCGTATTTTTTTTCCTCATCGCCGCATTTTGGAGGGCGCACAGGACCGAAAAGAAGCTTCGACAGGCCAATCAAGCGCTCACCAAACTCAGCCAAGAACAAGTGAAATCCATAGCCAAATTGAGCAGCAACTGCGAAAGCTTGGCCAAGGCCCAACGAATCGCGCACCTGGGCAGCTGGGATTGGAACATTCAAACCGGTGAAATGACTTGGTCCGATGAACTTTGTCGTATCATCGGCCGTCAATCCGGCGGCCAAAACGCAACCTATGAAGCGTTTCTCGCTTGCGTCCACCTCGACGATCGTGATCGAGTCGTCAATGCCATGAGACATGCTGTCGATGATCACAAACCTTTTTTTATTGACCACCGGTTGGTCAGACCGGATGGCACAATTCAATATGTCCACGAACAAGGCGAAGTCGAAGTCGACGATGCGGGTGAACCATCGCACATGAGCGGCACGGTTCTCGATGTTGGGGGATACATTGAACGCGAAGATGAAATTCATCAACTCAATGCACATTTGATGGCACGGGTTGAGCAAAAGACAGCGCAGTTAACCGAAGAAATATCAGTGCGCATCGCGGCGCAAAAGGACAGCCAAGACCAGCGCGCCAAGGCTGAACGCTACCTTGCCATGGCCGGCACTATGCTGGTGGCCTTGGACACCCAAGGCCGCATCGAAATGATCAATGATATAGGTGCCGAACTTCTTGGTTACGACACCCCGCAAGATCTGATCGGCAAAGACTGGTTCGAAACGGCAATTCCCGACAAAACCCGCTCTGTGGTGCGGGATGTGTTTCACGACATCGTATCCGAACGACAAGATGTCATTACCGATTACGAAAATGATATTGTTACCCGAACGGGCCGTAGTTACCTCATGAAGTGGCACAACACATTTGTCCGCGACGACCAAGGTCAAGTGATCGGCATCTTAGGTTCGGCAACCGACATTACCGCCCAAAAACACCATGAAGCCTCCTTGATAGACGCCAAAAACGCGGCCGAAGAAGCCAGCCGCAGCAAAGATGGCTTCCTCTCCAACATGAGCCAGGAATTGCGCACCCCCATGAACGCCGTTCTCGGCTTTGCTCAATTGCTGCAAAGCAACACCCAAAACCTCACAAAAACCCAAATTGACTACATCGCCATCATTTTGAAAAGTGGCGATCATCTGATGAGCCTGATCAACCAAATTCTTGATCTGTCACGCATTGAAATAGGTGTACTGCAGGTTGATTTGCAGGACTTAGATCTGCTTGACGCATTGGGCAGTGCCACCACGATGATCACCACCATGGCAAAAAAATACAACATCAACATTCACGTCGAGGACGATATCGAAAACTTACCCTTGATCACCGCCGATAAAACACGTCTGCGCCAAGTCCTGGTCAACCTGCTCTCCAATGCCATCAAATACAACCACGAAAGCGGCGACGTATTCGTATCGGCAAACCATGCCGCACAGGACATGTTGCGCATCACCATACGGGATACGGGCCTTGGTATTCCAGCAGGTCAGCACCATGAATTATTCAAGCCTTTTAACCGGCTAAGCGCGGAAAACAGCGGCATCGAAGGCACCGGGGTTGGTTTGGTATTGACCCAAAACCTCATTCAATTGATGAACGGGAAAATTGGTTTCGACAGTGCCGAAGGCTTGGGCAGTACTTTTTGGATTGAACTGCCGATTGCACACACAAATGAATACCAACCCGAAAAAACCGCGACGCTTCCAGCGCTTCAAAACAGCACCAAAGCCCATCACCAAATTTTATGTGTTGAAGACGATCCTACGGCGATCCGTTTATTAGAAGGTATCGTAAACCAGACCGACGGACTTGATTTGATGTGCACTCCGGATGTGACGAAAGCCTTGGAGATGAGCAAATCAAGTCCGCCCGATGTGGTGATCCTTAACATCAAACAGCCCTGTGGCGAGGAAAGTGGACTCCAGGCATGGTGCCATCTCCAAACCCCGCCCATCCCCATCATCGCCATTTGTGAATGCCATGGCATTCGTGACACAAAAGGATGCAACCTGCAAAATTACACGGCATGCATAGATACCCCGCTTAAAACTAACGAAGTCTTGAACACCCTACGCCAGGCGTTGAATTTGCCGATGCCGATACCGGGGCCGATACCGGGGCCGATGCAAGTACCGGGGCCGGCCAGCATCATGCCCTTTCCCACCACCAAGCAGCCTCACAGCCTTTAAAGGTGACTTGTGAGCACCACTTCATCGGCCTGTGGCGCGACGGCGATGGCATCAAAAATGTCATCAACATGGTCGACGACCTGATAAAGATCCTTGACCTTATGGTGGCCAAATCCGCCTTCAACGACCCGGTCGACCAGGGCAAAGTACGGGTCCCAGTACCCATTGGTATTGACGAAAATAATTGGCTTATTGTGCTGTTGCAGTTGCTTCCAGGTGGTAATTTCAATGCTTTCATCCAAGGTGCCAAGCCCCCCCGGAAGAACCACAAACGCATCTGAAATTTCGAACATCTTGGCTTTTCGTTCATGCATGCCTTCAACCACGATTTCATCGGCACCTTCAACCACGCCGACTTCATAAGCCCGCAAGAATTCGGGGATGATCCCTGTCACCTCACCGCCACCTAGAATCGTCGCATTGGCAACCACCGCCATCAGCCCGATACCACCGCCGCCATAGACCAGCTTAACCCCGCGTTCGGCCAACAACTGCCCCAGCCGCTCACCTTGGCGGGCGTGCTCCGGGTCGGTACCGATGCGTGATCCACAAAAAACACATAAAGACGTCAACGTACTCATTAGGTATCCCCTCATTTGATCTAAGCCTTTTTAACGTGGCAATCCTCCGGCTGGAACCCACATTCTCACACAGTTGTGCGCAGCCGCCTTGTTACGATTGATTACAAACTGGACCTTGGCAAAGAAGCAAGTTTGCGTGACACTACAAGCTGAAATTTTCACCAATCGCACGCAAGAGGCGAACACGCGAAAGGGAGAACGAATTTATGAGTTTCAAAATATCCACATTTGTGGCCTGCGCCACGCTGAGCTGTGCCGTACTGGCCGCATTGACCTTCAGTGCCCCGGTCTTGGCCGACGGCGATGGTGAAATCAAGTATCGACAGTTCGTCATGAAATCGATTGGCGGGCATATGGGCGGTATGGCGAGCATTATCAAAGGCCAGACCGGCAACAAAGCCAATTTCCAGACCCACGCATCGGGCCTCGCCGCGTTGTCAAAGATCGCCGGTTCCGTATTTCCCGATGGTTCCGATTTTGGTGAAACCCAGGCCCTACCCGTGATATGGGAAAAACCCGATGACTTTGCCAAAGCCGTAAAAATGTTCCAGAGCGCTGCTGAAAACCTTGAAAAAGTTGCCCGCTCCGGCGATATGACCAAGTTTGGTGAAGCCTTCGGCGGTTTGGGTAAATCGTGCAAGAATTGCCACGAAAACTTCCGTGAGAAAAAGAAACAATAAACGTGAACGCCTTATGCAGCCTGTGCGCCGCCCTCGTCACACTCATGGCCTGGGCGGTGTTTGCGGTGGTTGCAGTCTCACCACATCCATCGTTTGCCCAAGACACCTTGTCCGAAGGTGAATACATTTTCAACTTGGCCGGTTGCGAAGGCTGTCACACCGATAAAAAAAGTGATGGACAGCGTTAGGCTGGGGGGCGTGCGTTCAAAACCGACTTCGGCACCTTCTACACCCCCAACATCACCCCCGATGCCAACACCGGCATTGGCCGCTGGTCGTTCGAAGATTTTAGGCGGGCCATGCGCACGGGCATCGCCCCCGCTGGCAGCAACTATTTCCCCGCCTTTCCCTATACG
>JAESUA010000015.1 GCA_016763255.1 Magnetovibrio sp.
CCGCTGCTGGCACCGGTGATCAATATGCATTTGGGCTGTTTCATAAGTGGCAGAGTGCCTCATTGTAGCGCAAATGATAAGCCCCGCCGTTTCACGGGCGGGGCTTATTTATCAGCGTTGCCAATTCATTATGCGTCTTTGGCTTTGAACTTCTCAAAGAAATAAGGCGCTGTGGCACCGATGGAGAGCCATAAAATAGCGCTCATGGCGATGGCATTGGCGGTAAATGTGGCCGCAAGGGTTGCCGGAACGTCGCTGTCCATTTCATCGGCTATGGGTGCACCCCAAACATGTGGTGCGACAAGTAGCACCGCCCCGAGAACCTGCAGGGGGATCTTCTTTTGGACAAACAAACACAGCAATCCAGCCAGGGTTAAAAGGGCCGTGCTGATCCACCAGTATTGGCGCAGTTCCAAATCACCCACGGGCATGCCGGGAAGTTTGGGTGGCATGCCGATGGCCGGAGCCAAGCTAAACGATGCAAAGCCGATGGCGGCGATCAACAAGCCTTTGGTGCGGTCCGGTTTGCTATTGCCAAATGTAAGTCCCACGATCAAAATCAGCGCAAAGGCGATGGTCGTAACCGCGTTGGCCAAGAAGGTGTAGAGGGAGCGCTCGATGGCAGCCCCCACATCCACCTCAGATCCTCCTGGCCCATAAAGCTCTACTGGCAACTCAAAGGTTTCTGCCAATAAAATCATGGGGGCGGTGGTGCTGGATTGCAGAACCGAAATCAGCGCAGCAGCAATCATGCCAACGGCGACAGCCGTAGCAAACATCCGATATATCATGTGAAATGCTCCCGCTTAGTGGCAGGGGAACGATTGGACGTGGCGGGTATCGTGTGCAGCGTCGTGAATGGCTGCAGAATTTGCAAATCCAACCGTGAACAGCATGGCAGCGGCAAAGGCCACTGCGACAAGACGCGCCGTGCCCAGTTCGTTGGTTTTTGCAGCGCTGGTGGAAATGGTATTGGCTTGAATGCTCATTATATTCTCCTGTGTCATCTCACCCGATGACGTTGAGTTAATCTCCATGCGCGGCAGGTATACTGGCTCTGGATCTAGGTTTGCATCTGACCTTCCCAGCACGAAATGCCAGTGGTCATCGACAATGCAAACTCACCGTTTACAGTTGCGGGGGCAGCCACGGTTGGGACCCCTTGATAGGTAAGTCTTCCGTGTTCCCTTTTGATCCCCTGGACTTTGTCCGTTTGGGAACCGCACACATGATTGATACCCGACAATACATAAGGCGGCAAGTCTCCGGTTCAAAGAGTTCCTGTATCCCCCCATCTTGTTGCCGGACAAGGGGGAGGCTATAAGTAGAGATCATTTTCAAAAGGGGATTCTTGTGAGCGTTTCCAGCATGACCGGCTTTGCCCGCTCCGAAGGGGCCACCGACACGTGCACCTGGGGTTGGGAAGCCAAAAGCGTCAACGGCAAAGGCCTTGATGTGCGGCTGCGCTACCCGCGCGGTTTTGATTTCATCGATGCCGCATCGCGTGAACGCGTCACAAAACGTTTCAAACGTGGCAACGTGTCCTTGAATCTCGACATCAATTGGACCACACCGCAATCTTCAGTGGTGCTGAACGAAGACGTTCTGGCTCAGGTTTTGTTGGCAGTGAAAAAAATCCAAGACACCGTTGCCGATGTGCAGCCGCCGTCGGTGGATGGCATTTTGGCCCTGCGCGGGGTGCTCGAACAACGCGACGAAGATTTCAGCGCCGATGATGTAAAGGCCCTGGAAGAGGCTTTGCTGGTGGGCCTGGATCAGCTGCTAGACCAGTTGAGTGAAGGCCGTGACGCCGAAGGTGCGCGCATGGGCGGCGTGTTGCATGACCAGTTGGCGACCATCGAAAGGCTCAGCGAAGAGGCCTGCGCCCTGGCGGCGCTGCAACCTGACGCCATTCGCCAGCGCTTGGCCAAACAGATCGCCGCCTTGAGCGATGATCTGGGCGACATCGATCCCGATCGTGTGGCCCAAGAAGCCGCGATCATCATGACCAAGGCCGATGTGCGTGAAGAGCTCGACCGCTTGGTTGCCCACATCGCTGCGGCGCGTGATCTTTTGGCCGAAGACGGGCCGGTGGGCCGACGTTTGGATTTTTTGTGTCAGGAATTTAACCGTGAAGCCAATACCCTATGTTCCAAATCATCCGACACAGAATTGACCCGGGTCGGGCTGGAACTCAAAGCCACAATCGAACAATTTCGTGAACAGGTGCAAAACATTGAGTGATCCCCAAAACATCAAACGCCGTGGCTTGATGCTGGTTTTATCGTCGCCATCGGGTGCGGGTAAAAGCACCATTTCGCGTGAACTGTTGGACCGTGAGCCAGAACTGACCATGTCGGTGTCGGCCACCACCCGGCCACCGCGTCCGGGCGAAGAAGAAGGCAAAGATTATTTCTTCATCACTAAGGACAACTTTCACGACATGGTCGGTAAGGACGAGTTTTTGGAACATGCCACCGTGTTCGACAATTCCTACGGCACCCCGCGTGGCCCGGTGGAAGCCGCGCTGGCGGATGGCAAAGACGTGTTGTTTGATGTCGATTGGCAAGGTACCCAGCAATTGCGCGGACGCGCACCTGCAGATTTGGTGCGCATATTCATCCTGCCGCCGTCCAAGGACGAACTGGAACGGCGTCTCTATGCCCGTGCCCAAGACCCCGAAGAGGTGATCAAAAAACGCATGGACAAAGCCGCCACCGAAATGGGCCATTACGATGAATACGATTACATCGTGGTCAACAACGTGGTCAAAGACAGCGTCGCCGAAGTGCAGGCCATCCTTATCGCCGAACGTCTCAAAAAAGACCGCCGTGAAGGGCTGTACGACTTTGTCCGCGAACTGTGTGGCCACGAAGACGCCGAGGTTTGAGTCTATGTCGGAAACACCCATGACCAATAAATTTTTTCTGGTCGACCTCACCTACATTCGTCCGCTTGAAGAGGTCGATGCGTTGAAAGATGCGCACATTGAATTTCTCAAACAACAGTACGCCCAGGGCTATTTCATCTTTTCGGGTCCCAAAGAACCCCGCGATGGCGGCGTGATTTTGGCCAAGATGCAAACCCGCAACGCTTTGGATGCGGTCTTGGCACTGGACCCGTTTAAAAAGGCCGGCGTTGCGCGCTACGGTGTGACCGAATTTAGTCCGGTGATGTGTGCAGATGGTTTTAAGGATTTTATCGACACACCTTAAAAACCGACCAGTAAAATCCTTTCGAATTGTTCCCGGTCAAATACGCCCGGTGCTTGATGTGGCACAACCCAGTGGGTTGTTTTTCCGGTAGGGCAAGCAAAACCAAAAAGTGTTTTAGTATCAATGGAGAAGATCAAAAATGAACGCCGAAACTGAAAATGTAAAACAAGAAACAAGCGATGCCCCGGAAACCAAGGCCGCCGACAAGCCCGAAGCTCAGACCGAAGACGTCAAAAAAGACGAAAATTCTTCGTGCTGCGGAACGTGCTCCTAATAGAATTTGAGTAAGCCGACTCCTCCCGAATTCATATTTGGGAGATGAAGACGCAAAAACGGGATGCAATGCGAACTAAACTCACTTAGGTTGAGTTTTAGTTTGTTTTGCGCCCTTTTTTTGTCCAAAAGCGTCTTGGAGACAACATTTTGAAAGCAATTGTTTACGCCCGTTACGGAGCGCCGGATGTTCTTGAGCTTCAAGAGGTGGCAAAGCCAACCCCAAAAGACAACGAAATTGTGGTCAAGGTTAAGGCGACGACGGTGACGTTGGTGGACTGTGCGTTTCGCCAGGGCACGCCATTTGTGGCGCGGCTCTATACCGGCCTGCTGCGGCCCAAAAAGGGGGTTTTGGGGACCGAGCTTTCAGGGGAGGTTGAATCGGTCGGCGGTGACGTTACGCGGTTTAAAGTGGGCGATCAAATTTTTGCCGCGACGGACGGGTTTGATGCTCATGCTGAATTCATCTGCCTGCCCGAAGACGGCGCGGTGGAATTTAAACCATCAAATTTGAGCTTTGAAGAATCCGCAGCCATCTGCAATGGGGCCCTCACCGCATTGCCGTTTTTGCGCGATCAAGCCAATCTTCAGCGTGGCCAAAAGATATTGATCAATGGCGCGTCGGGATCGATCGGCACCTTTGCGGTGCAGCTTGCCAAATATTTTGGCGCCCATGTCACCGGGGTGTGCAGTGGTGCCAACGTTGAATTGGTGAAATCGCTGGGTGCCGATCAGGTGATCGATTACAGTCAGGATGATTTTACCCGCAACACTCAAGCCTATGACGTCATATTTGATACGGTCGGCAAAAGTTCGTTTTCACGCTGCAAAGGCGCGCTCATTGGAAAGGGCATCTACCTTTCCACCGTGATGGCGTTGGGCACGATGATGCAAATGGTATGGACCTCAATGGTGGGCGGCAAAAGGGCAAAGTTTGCGGCCACCGGTTTAAGATCTGCAAGCGATCAGGCCAAAGACCTTAAGTTTCTTAAAACCTTGCTTGAGGATGGCAAGATCAAGCCGGTCATCGATAAAACCTACGAGTTGGCCGACATGGCCGTGGCCCATCTCTATGTCGAGACAGGCCACAAAAAAGGCAATGTGGTCATCACCATGGGTCTTATGGGTGATGTTTAAAGTAGCGACAGCAACCTGGGCGCAACGGGTCACATGAATGACGTCTAGTGCGGTGTTGAATGTTACCTGTGGCCCACAGATGCATGCGCGCTATTTTGACCGTGCAGATCCACGCCGGGCGGTGCCAAAGGTGTGGCCTTTGTTGATTGTGCCCATGCCCTTGATGGTGTTGTTGTTCGGTGTGAAGTTGCCAGAATTGGATTGTTGATCTGGGCTTTTGGCCTTGGCGGCACGTTTTTTGGCTAACTTCAGCGCGTTTGACTTTGCCCGCTGGCTGGCTTTTGCTTTGCTCATGGTTTTTGTGCCTTTTAAAATGCTGGCTAAAAGACCAGCGGTTCGATCAAACTAAATGAAATTGCCCACATTACCACACCAATCATCGCGTCGAGAATTTTCCACGTAATAGGCTGTACGAAACAGGGGCGTCAGTTTTGTGGCGGCGAACAGCCAGGGTGTGAAATCACTGAGCGGTGCTCACTTTTCGTCCAGCTGGCGCGCCAATGCGGCGAAATTTTCGACGCTGAGCTCTTCGGCGCGGGCGGTTTCTTTGATGCCGACGGCTTCAATATCGAGCTTCAGAGACTTGAGGCTTTGACGCAGCATCTTGCGGCGTTGACCGAAGGCGGTTGCGCATACCTTTTCCATCGCATCCCAACTGGCCGGGGCGAGGGGCTGTGGACGTGGGATGAAACTCACCACGCTTGATTGCACTTTGGGCGGTGGGGTGAAGGCGCGCGCGTCGATGTTGAATTCGGCCCGCACCTCGCACAGCCATTGGCTCATGATGCTTAAGCGGCCATAGGCTTTGGTGCGGGGGAGGGCGGTGATGCGATCGGCAACCTCTTTTTGAAACATCAAGGTCAGGCCTTCGAACGCCTGAATGTTCTTTAACCAGCCGATCAGTAATGGCGTGGCGATGTTGTAAGGCAGGTTGGACATGATGCGCCGCGGGGCCGGGGCCAGGGCTTCAAAATCTTGTTCCAGCGCGTCGCCAAATAGGACCGTGAAACGATCAGGATAAGCCGGAGCGAGGTAGGCATTGAGCGCGTCGATGCAGCGCTCATCACGCTCCACCGCAACCAGTTTTTTGGCCCCAGCCGCCAAGATTGCACGGGTCAAACCACCCGGTCCAGGACCGACTTCGATCACCGTGGTGTTGCTCAAATCACCTGCGGTGCGTGCGATCCTGGAGGTTAAGTTGAGATCCAAAAGGAAATTCTGTCCGAGCTGCTTTTTGGCCGCCAACTGGTGTTTAGCGATGACGTCGCGCAATGGCGGCAGTTTGTCGATGAACTCTGTGCTCATTGATCAAGCCTCACTGTCGGCACGCGCTGTTGCCATCTGATCGGCCATGCGCAGCGCCGCCATCAGGCTTTCTTCCGATCCCTTACCGGTGCCCGCAATATCAAACGCGGTGCCGTGATCGGGTGAGGTGCGTACGAACGAAAGGCCCAAAGTGGCATTGACGCCACGCTCAAAATCCAGAGTCTTAATCGGGATCAGGCCTTGGTCATGATACATGCACAGGGCCGCATCATATGTTGGCAAGGCTTGGGCGGTGAACATAGTGTCGGGCGGCATCGGGCCGATGGCGTTGATGCCCTCGGCGCGAAGGGTTTTGATCGCCGGCGCGATGATGTCGATTTCCTCAACGCCCATGGCGCCGCCTTCACCAGCGTGGGGGTTGAGCCCCGCGACTGCGATGGTGGGGTCAAAAATGCCAAAGTCGCGCTTTAAGCTTGCATGGGTGATGCGCGCCACTTCGCAGATGGTGTCGGCGTTAAGCTGTTTGACCGCATCAAGTACAGAGACATGCACGGTGGCCAAAACCACCCGCAGCTTGTCGCACGCCAGCATCATCACCGGCTTAACATCGCCGCCTAAATGGGCGAGAAATTCGGTGTGGCCGGGGAACTTAAACCCGGCGTCATAGAGGACTTCTTTGGCAATTGGGTTGGTCACTACGCCAGCCGCTTCCCCGGATTGGGTGAGGGCCACGCAGCGCTCGGTGGATTTGATTACTGATGCCGCGTTGGCTTTATCGGGGCTGCCTGGTGTGCTGGGATTTGGCAACGGCTCGCTCAACACCGGCAAGGC
>JAESUA010000119.1 GCA_016763255.1 Magnetovibrio sp.
AGCAATCCTCGGATTGGGGTCTAGAAACCCTCAGCGAAGATCAGTTGACGTACGCCGCCACCGATGTTTTGTATTTGCATACGGTACGCGAACGCCTAATTGAGATGTTGGCGCGTGAAGGCCGCACCGACTTGGCGCAGAAGTGTTTCGACTTTTTGCACACCCGCACCGATCTGGATCTGGCGGGCTGGGCGGAAAACGATATTTTCGCCCATAAATGAGTTGAGGCGATCCAGACCTGGACGCGAACATCAATTGCCCCCATATCTTGTGATATTTTAAGGGGCTAGCAAGTTTTTGAGCGTAGGTTCCAAGGTGGGCACAGGCCCGTTTTGTCGATTGCCCCTTTTTTAATGTGTTTAAGCGGAGCACCGCCCAAGATGGCGCAGAGCAGCACCAAAGAACTTAATCATTCGGATTTGGACACCGCCCGGCGGGTTCTGAAGATCGAAGCCGATGCGCTCGATGCCTTGGCCACCAGCCTTGACGGCCCGTTCACCGCAGCACTGGATTTGATCGAACGTGCAACCGGTCGCGTGGTTATCACCGGCATGGGCAAAAGTGGTCATGTCGGCAATAAAATCGCCGCGACCATGGCCTCCACCGGTCAACCGGCGTTTTTTGTCCACCCCGGCGAAGCCAGTCATGGCGATCTCGGCATGGTGCAATCCGATGACGTGGTGATCGCGCTGAGCAATTCCGGCGAAACCACCGAACTGTCCGACATCATCGCCTATACCCGGCGTATGCGCATCGGTTTGATCGGTATGACACGAAGGCCCGGTTCGACCTTGGCCCAAGCCTGCGATGTGGCGCTGGTCATTCCCGACAGCCCCGAAGCCTGTTCGATCGGCCTTGCGCCGACCACCTCAACCACCGTAATGCTGGCCTTGGGCGATGCCTTGGCGGTGTGTTTGTTGGAGCGCAAAGGCTTCACCGCCCAGGATTTTCGCAATTTTCACCCCGGCGGCAAGCTGGGCCAGCGATTGCTGAAGATCAAAGATTTGATGCATGACGGTGACCATGTACCGTTGATCGCTAAAGCCGCACCGATGTCCGAAGCCTTGATCATCATGACCCAAAAATGCTTTGGCGTGGTTGGCGTCACCGATGCCGACGGCGTCTTGGCGGGGATCATCACCGATGGCGACTTACGCCGTCACATGAGCAAAGATCTGATCAATCGAAGCGCAGGTGAGGTGATGACCCAAGGCTGTGTCACGGTCTCGCCCAGCCAAATTGCCGGTGAAGCCTTGGCGATTATGAACGAACGTAAGATCACCTCGCTGTTTTGTGTCGAGGATACAAAACCGGTCGGTATCTTGCACATTCACGATTGCCTTCGCGCTGGCGTGGCTTGAGGCGGTGTGATGATCAAGATAACCGGTCCCAAGGATGCGGTGCCCGGCGCGGCTTCGGGCGGCATCAGTGATGCCCAATTGAACGCCAGCCCCTTGGCCGCCAACTTGGTCGGCGGGGAACCGCGCGGCGTTGGCCAACGCCGCCGTGCGGCCCAGCGTTCGGGGCGCAGTTATTCGCGTTTTGTGTCCGGGATGAAAGTTTTGCTGCCGTTTTTGGCGTTGGGGCTGGTGGCCCTGATCATCATTTGGCCACGGCTTAAGTCCGACGATACCTTCCGCATCGGTTTTTCCTCCGTGCGCCTGTCCGGGTCGTCGGAGCCCGGCATCGATAACGCGCGCTACATGGGCACCGACGAAAATCGCCAGCCCTATACCGTTACCGCCGATCTTGCCCGCATCGAAGCTGATGGCCAGTACAGCCTGGAAATGCCTAAGGCCGACTTGACCCTCGATGACGGTACCTGGCTGGTGCTGACGGCCAATACCGGGCGCTTTCGCCAAGGTCAGCAGGAATTGGAACTGCAAGGCGATGTGAACCTTTTCCATGATACCGGCTATGAAATTTCCACCGACGAATTGTTGTTGGATTTGCAACGCAACGTCGCCGAAAGCCACACCCCGGTGACCGGGCATGGGCCCTTTGGCGAATTGAAAGCCCAAGGCTTAAAACTGATCGACAAGGGCCGGATCATCTATTTCACCGGTCCGGCACAACTGATCCTCTTCCCGGCGCAAGGCGACGCTGATTTAAATTCAAGCTCCGGAGCACAAAAATAATGCGCACCACGTTGAGGTTCGTTTCCATCTTCTTGATCGCTTGGGGCGTGACCATATCCCCGGCATATATCTCTCAAGCTTGGGCCCAGGGGCTTGATTTGAGTGGCGGTGACGGAGAGCCGATCACCATCGACGCGCAAGGCGGGGTTGAATGGAACCAAGAAACCCAGGTGTTCATTGCTTCGGGTCCGGCCACCGCGACCCAGGGTGATATGAAAATCGATGCGGACGAGCTGCGCGCCTACTATCGTGCCACCAGCACCGGAGACAGCGAAGTTTATCGTCTTGATGCCATCGGCAATGTGAAAATCACCTCGCCGGGGCGCATCGCCACCGGCGGCCATGCGGTTTACGACGTCGATATATCCGTGGTGGTGCTTAAAGATGGCAACCCGGTCAAATTGATTTCCGGGGCCGATGTGATCACCGCCAACAGCCAATTGGAATTTTGGGAAAATCGTCAATTGGCGGTGGCGCGTGGCGACGCCCAAGCGGTGCAGGCCGACAAGCGCATCCGCGCCGACGTGATGACCGCCCATTTCAAAAAGGATAAAACCGGAAAATCACAGGTCGAGTTGATCGAAGCCTTTGATAACGTTCGCATTGACACGGACCAAGAACAGGTCTTTTCTGATCGTGCTGCATATAATGTGCCAACTGGGCTTGCTCGGCTCACCGGATCGGTTAAGATTAAGCGTGGGGCCAATCAGATCAACGGCTGTAGCGCGGACATCGATCTCAACACCGGGGTCAGTCGGATGCACAGTTGCGGCGGCCCCGATGGCGGGGTTACAGGGACCACCAGTGGGGCGCAAGCCGGTGCAAACCGCAGTGCGGCAAAACCATCCACGGGCTCGCGACGTGTCCACGGCGTGTTGTCGCCGACGGATCGGCCAGGTCAAAAAACGGGCCAAAAACCGGCTAAAAACTAAGCGCGGGATCGTTTCCGCTCTCAACATAGATTAAGGACACACATGGACCAGAACCGGGCCACAGGCGAGGCCGAGGCTCATCCAGCCATTAAAGTGGTTGCGGATGCCGCTACGGCGCCTGCACGCGGTCTGGTGGTGCAAAAAATCGGTAAGCGCTACAAAAAACGCCCGGTGGTCGCCGACGTCTCCATGTCCATTCAACGCGGCGAAGCGGTCGGCCTGCTGGGCCCCAACGGTGCCGGGAAAACCACCTGTTTTTATATGATCACCGGCCTCGTGCAGCCCGAATACGGGCGCATCATGCTCGACGGTGAGGACATCACCAGCCTGCCCATGTATCGCCGTGCGCGCTTAGGCATCGGCTATTTGCCGCAGGAAGCATCGATTTTTCGCGGCCTCAATGTCGAAGACAACATCCGCGCGGTGTTGGAGGTGGTCGAGCCCCAGCGTGATGCCCGCGAAGCCATGCTGGATGCTTTGCTGGCGGAGTTTTCCATCACTCACCTGCGGCGTACGCCTTCGTTGGCGCTGTCGGGTGGTGAGCGCCGGCGGGTGGTAATTGCCCGCTGTTTGGCCTCAAATCCGAATTTTGTGCTGCTCGATGAGCCGTTTGCCGGTATTGATCCCATCGCGGTCGGCGATATCCGCGATTTGGTTGGCCACCTCAAGGATCGCGGCATCGGTGTTTTGATCACCGATCACAAC
>JAESUA010000120.1 GCA_016763255.1 Magnetovibrio sp.
AAAACCGGCCTGCACCGCACTGGCCAGCACCGGCACATCACAACTGGCGTGGCTGAGCGCGTGCCACGCCTTGCCCGCACCCAAAGACAGCCATATAGGCGGGCTGGAGGATGGAAACGAGGCCATCCGCGGGCTTTTTGCGCGATGGGCTTGGCTCTCGGCTTGCTCCTGAGAAGACATGGCTGCAGTTCCTCTTGCTTGCTAGATGGAAACAGAACAAAGCAAGAACGTAACACAACTACAGCCGCCTATCAAGAACCCACCCCTTGCCCATATCCAACCTTGCAAACACCCCCTTCGCGTTCATACTTAAAAGAGAAGGAAAAATGTTTTAACAATGAGGAGGTGTGTGATGCTCATTGGAACCCCAAAAGAAACCCAGATGGGTGAGTTCCGCATCGGCCTGACGCCCGCCAGCGTGCGCGAAGCCATCGGGCGCAGCGCGGTGTCGCACACCTCGACCTAGGCGCTCAACAACGCCACTTTGCCGTTTGTCCTCGCCATTGCCGATAAGCGCCCACTCTAAACCATGGAAGGAAAAATCACCTACCAGGCGGTGGCCGAGGCCCAGGGCCTCGCCTTCACCGCGCCGAAGGGTGTGATCGGCCTTTAACCACCACCGAGGATTATGCGGGGCGAATTTCAGCCAAGAACGCTTCGGCACTGCGCGACAACTCATCGACCTGAATCACCAACGTATCCGACGCGACCTTCACTTCGTTCAGCGCCGAACGGGTACGGCTGGTGTCATCACTGACCGCAGCAATGCCGTGGGCCACATCCTGGGTACGATCCGATGCCGAGGTGGCGTTATCGGCGATCGAGCGTGTGGCCATATCTTGCTGCTCAACGGCTTCGGCCACCGTCGCGCCAATTTCGCTCAGTTGCGAGATCGTTTCTGAAATGATATCAACCGCATCCGATGTGGTGCCGGTGGCGGCCTGAATGCTTTCGATTTGCACCCGGATGTCTTCGGTCGCTTTGGTGGTTTGGGTGGCCAGGCTTTTGACCTCGTTGGCCACCACCGCAAAACCTTTGCCGGCCTCCCCAGCACGTGCGGCTTCGATGGTTGCGTTCAACGCCAACAGGTTGGTTTGCGAGGCTATGTCATTGATAAATTGTAAAATTTGACCAATTTTATCAACTGCTAGGGACAGTTCTTTGATTTTATCGGTAGCGTCAGATGCCTGCACCACGGCCGAATCAGAGATCATCGCCGATGATGCCATGCGGCTGGTGATGACGTTGATCGATTGGGACAGCTCGCTGGTTTGGCTCGACATGGTTGCCATGCCCGAATTGGCGGTGTCGGCGGCACTGCTCACCGACTCAACCTGAACCGAGGTATCATCGGATATTTTCAACATCGAAGTGGTTGAGTTTTCAATCGATGACGTCGCCTGGGAAATCGAAGCCGCAACGCTGCCGATGCTTTTTTGAAAACGATCGGCCAACTCGTTGAGGGTCCGGTGACGATCTTCATCCGCCACACGCGCCAGCTCTTCTTCACGTTTATGCGCTTCGGCTTGTTGGTCGGTGGCGTGACGCAAAGATTCAGCCGCCGCGCCGATGTCCATAAACTCCGTCAGCATCGAAGATGTCACCACAACATCCGAATTTTTGCCTTCCACCAGGTCACGCAACAAGGTGCTGTAAGAATGCAACGGCCTTAAAATTTGATACTGAGACAAAATGCCGAGCACAATCAAGGACAGCAAAATAAGCCCGCCGCCACCGGCCAGGACCACCATCAAAAAATCTGTTTCCTCATTGATACGTTGGCTATCTGCGATGATGGCGTTGGAGGCCACGGTGGCCGAAGATACCAAACTGGCGACCGTTATCGCAATCTTGGCCTGGGCATCCTCGGTGGTTGCCTTGACCTCATTTTGTTTTTCGACGATCTGCTTGTGCAAATCAATAATGGAAATCATGCCTTTTAATTCCGTCGTTAATTTATCCAGATCGACGAACGTTTCAGGCGAGTCTTCAAGTGCCGTTTCGGCCTCCGCCACACGGTTTACGGCCCCCCTAAAGTCACGAGTGTATTTTTTCAACCACCGCAAATCTTCAACATGCACGACGTTTTGAATGACCGACTGGGCATCGCGCAGGGCCAGCAACAAAGATTGTGCGGCGATCAAGGCTTCGGTGTCTGCGGACAATTCATCCATCACCGGCGATACGCTCAAGGCCACATCTTGAACCAACTTGGGCGCACGATTAACAATCATCTGTTGGATAGCGATCAGACGGTAACTTTCTGTCTTGGCGGCCAAGGCCAGACGCAACGCACCGACTGCTTCTTCGATCATCGCTTTGTCTTCGACAACGTCCGAGTTCAACAGTGCAGAAGCATTTTTTTCAAACCGCGCGACCGCAGCCGAACGAGTCTCATCGTCTTGGGCTTGGATGGCATCTTGACCGGAACTGGACATATGTTCAGCCGCCATGGCAAGACGCTGTTGTTCGCTGGCGCGTGGCGCATTGATCGACTGCATCTGCGTCATCGCACTGACCCGCATCAAGGTCGGCGCGGAAGCCGCAGCAACGGCAAGAACAACCATCGCCAAAACCGCACCGGCAACAATGGAAACGCGAGAAAGACTAACGCCTTTTCTAGGTACCTCTTCTGTATTATTCATAATTATGTAACCTCCCCCATATCTCATTAAATATAAAATATGCCAGGTGATTTATTCTGTCAATATACGCTCAGTAACTATAAATACATATTAAGTACAATTTTGATGTGTTTATATTTTATTGTTATTTACTTAGGCTTTAGCCCCCAAACAAAAGTAGTATACCCAATAAAAATCCATCGACAGGGCACGACACCCGATTAAAAGTAAATTCAAATACAGAGTGTGGGTGTGTATTAAATTGGGTGATTCACACACAGATTTGCACTGATTTACGGAGGACATTTCGCAACAGTAGCAGCCCCGAAAGTGATCCGGACTAAAACAGTCCCTCAATCTCGCCATCCTCATTGACCCGGATGTCTTCGGCTGAGGGCCGTTTGGGCAGGCCGGGCATGGTCATAATGTCGCCGCAGATGACCACCACAAATTCCGCCCCAGCAGACAGGCGCACGTCGCGGATCGGCACAACGTGATTGGCCGGCGCGCCAAGCAGGTCGGGGTCGGTGGAAAAGCTGTACTGGGTTTTGGCGATGCACACCGGCAGATCGCCGAAACCACCATCTTGATACATCTTAAATTTGGTGCGGATTTTTTTGTCGGCGATCACCCCTTGGGCACCGTAAATCATACGCGCGATGGTGCGGGTTTTGTCCCACAGCGGCATGTTGTCGGGATAGAGGGTGCGAAATTCAGATGTTTCGCTGCCGACCACCCTAACCATCGCTTTGGCCAACGCCTCGGCCCCTGCACCACCGTCGGCGTGGTGGGTGCAGGTGATGGCTTCGACCTCCAATTCCGCACAGCGTTGTCGCAGCAGTTCGACCTCTGCATCCGTATCTTCGGCAAAACGGTTGAGCGCCACCACCACCGGCACTCCGAAGTGCTGAAGGTTTTCGACGTGACGGTTCATGTTCTCAAAGCCCTTGATCAGCGCCCCTTCATTGGCATGGGTGTATTCGCCTTTTTTCGCCCCACCTTGCATTTTCAAAGCCCGCAGGGTTGCGACCAGCACCACCGCGGCGGGTTCAAGCCCGCCCTTACGACATTTGATATTGAAGAATTTTTCGGCCCCAAATCGGCACCAAAACCGGCTTCGGTGACCACAAAATCAGCACACTTCAGCGCCAACTTGGTGGCAATCAAAGAGTTACAGCCGTGGGCAATATTGGCAAACGGACCACCATGCACGAACGCCGGGGTGCCTTCCAAGGTCTGTACCAAATTGGGTTTGAGGGCATCTTTCAACAACGCCGTCATCGCCCCTTGGGCGTTGATTTCACGGGCATGGACGAACCGACGCTGTTCCATATCCTGGCCGATGATGATGTTGCCGAGCCTGCGCTGCAGATCGTTAAGGTCACTCGCAAGGCACAAGATGGCCATGATCTCGGAAGCGGCGGTGATGTCGAAGCCACCTTCGCGCGGCGCACCGTTGGGCACCCCGCCGAGGCTGGTAACCAACTGGCGCAAGGAGCGATCGTTCATGTCGACTGAACGCCGCCAACTGATGCGGCGATTATCCAGCCCCAAGTCCTTGCGCCAATAAACCGCATTGTCGATCAGCGCGGCGAGCAGGTTATTGGCCGCCGCGATGGCATGGAAATCACCGGTAAAATGCAGGTTGATGTCTTCCATGGGGATAACCTGGGCATAGCCGCCACCGGCTGCGCCACCCTTCATGCCAAAGCACGGGCCAAGGCTGGGTTCACGCAAACAGATCGCGGTTCTTTTGCCGATGCGCGACAATCCATCGCCCAGGCCCACCGTGGTGGTGGTCTTACCCTCACCCGCAGGCGTCGGGGTGATGGCGGTGACCAAGATCAAGCGGCCATTTTCACGACCGTTGGCCCCCTCGATCCAATCCAGGGTGACCTTGGCCTTATCTTCGCCATAGCGCACCAAAGCGCTCGCGGGTATGCCAATTTTTTCGGCAATGTCATCGATGGGTTGGGGCGTGATGGCCCGCGCAATGTCCAGATCGTTCATAATATCCCCAATCTCACCCGCAAAAAAAGCTCCCAGGGCACACGCCCCATATTTTTATATAACCGTGCATTTTGATGGTGCGCAATCTCGAGCTTGAAAATGTCGTACAAAAAAGCCGCCCCAAATATACGGAGCGGCTTTTTTAAATTGAGATGACCCAGGATTACTTGGAACACACCCTTGCGGCTTCACGCATCAGTTCCAAGAAACGCTGACGCACCACCGTATCGTCGATCTGGTAGAACGTCCGCACAAGATCCAAGGTTTCACGACGATCGAGAATTTGTGCATCGGGCGCACTGGCCGGAATGGGCTTGCCTTTTTTGGCACCCTTTTCCGCGTAGGCCTTCAACTCATTAGTCATTTCATCGAAAAAATAAGAAATCGGAACACCGAGGATGCGACTAAATTCATACAACCGACCGGATCCGATACGGTTTGCCCCGCGTTCGTATTTTTGAATTTGTTGAAATGTCAGAGCAACCTTTTCACCAAGGTCCTTCTGGCTCATACCCAGCAAACCACGACGCGCCCGAATGCGCGCACCCACATGCGCATCAATCGGTGTGGGGCCATCTTTGGTTTTGCGCGGTGCTGTTTTTGCTACTGCTGCTGTTGCATTCATTTTTTCACCTTTTTTTTAGCTATTTACTACCTTTTTTTACCCTTCCCTATGCTCAATCATAAGCTGGAATGCCGCAGATTTCCGCATATTATTTATCTGCAACCAAAGCTCTATTGATCTCAACCCTTTATAGATAGAATTCCAAGGCCATACGACAACGTGGAATGCAGAAAATTCAAATATAGTTGGTTGGAAAAAGATTCGACAAGCACGCATCATTCAACCCCAACTTGCGCACTAAGTTTGCGTACAAGGCATATCACCCCTTCAATCTCAGGCCTTCCAGAAACACCAAAAATATAAATATGGCCAAATAACAGGGGAATAACAAAACAAATGAGCCCCAAGAGTACAGCGCATGTTTCGCATTCGACGGCATGCATGGTCGTTTGCGGTTACACCACCAGCAGGCTTGGCGTGCCCCTTGTATACGGTCATGATAGATGGTGAGTGCATAACCATAAACAAAGCCAACGCTTGAACCTATGATCGAACTGATTACACCTAACCGCGACTTACTCAAAACTGCATATGAGCGCGCACCCGCACGTATGCAGCGTGATGATGAGCTAAAACAAAAGGTCGGATACATCATCAAAAAGCATCCCAACAAAAGCCTCAGCGTGATCCGCCGCTGGCTACACAACGATCAAGTCTAAAAGGTTCTCCAGATGCTCAAGCCCCTTATGTGTTTGCTGCTGGCCTTTGTTGTCGTTTCATACGCAGCCCCGCCCTTGGCATGATCAATCAAATATTGACCAATCCCTATGTTATCGCGGTGATCAAACAACCCGCGAACCCGGTTGTCTTCTCCAAAGGGTTTTTCTCTACGGTGCAAATCCCTTACAGTGAATTCACCCGCCTGGTACACCACATCAGCGAAACCGATGACCAACTGCAAGATGAAAGCCGTCAAAAAAACTTGGTCGAAGGACGCGTGCGCGCTTTAACCGACTTAATAACACGCACCCCCCCCCACCACCTCAGTGAGAAGCCATATGCCCAACACGTCATCGTGCCCCATCGAGACCATCATCAATCAACTGGAACGGCTGTTTGGTGATCGTTTAAGCACCAACCTCGGGGTGCGCGAAAATCATGGTCGGGGCGAAGGCTTCATGGCCCCACAGCCCCCCGACGCGGTGGTGTTTCCCACCTCCACCGAAGAGGTCTCTCAACTGGCCAAGCTGTGTCACAGTGCAGGCGTGGCGATGATCCCGTTTGGCGTCGGCACCTCTTTGGAAGGCCACGTTGCCGCGCCGTTTGGTGGGGTGTGCATCGATTTTTCGCAAATGAGTCATGTGCTTGACATTCATGCCCAAGACATGGACGTGGTTGTTCAGCCCGGCGTCACGCGCAAGCAGCTTAACGCCCAACTGCGCGACACCGGTCTATTTTTCAGCGTCGATCCGGGCGCGGACGCGACCATCGGCGGCATGTGTGCAACCCGCGCCAGCGGCACCTCGACCGTGCGCTATGGCTCCATGAAGGACAATGTCTTGGCGCTGGAAGTGGTGCTGGCCGATGGCCGGGTGATCAAAACCGCCAACCGGGCGCGCAAATCGGCGGCGGGTTACGATCTCACCCATTTGATGATTGGTTCCGAAGGCACCCTGGGCATCATCACCGCCATCACCCTCAAATTGCACGGCATCCCCGAAAAGATCACCGCTGCGGTGTGTCCGTTCCCAACCATCGAAAATGCCGTCAATTGTGTGATCAGCGCCATCCAAATGGGGGTGCCAATGGCGCGCATGGAACTTTTGGACGCCATGTCGATTAAAGCCGTCAACCAGCATTCAAAACTTGATTACACACAAACCCCCACCCTGTTTTTAGAATTCGAAGGCACCCCCAATTCGGTGGC
>JAESUA010000121.1 GCA_016763255.1 Magnetovibrio sp.
CCAGCGGATGGTCGCTCAGGGCTTTTTCCACCGCTGCGGAAAAACCGTCGCGGTCCACCGCCAGCGCCCCGCCCGCGGGTACGCGATTGGCGTCGGCGGCTTGCATGATCAACGAACCCATGCGGCGCATTTCTTCGTGCAGCAAACCCGCCGCATTGGCAGTGTGATCATCGGCGCGAAACGAATTAGAACAGACCAATTCGGCGAGGCCGTCGGTTTGGTGGGCGGCGGTTTTTTTCGCCGGGCGCATTTCGTGCAGGACCACGGGCAAACCCGCACTGGCAATTTGCCATGCAGCTTCGCAACCGGCGAGCCCGCCGCCAATGACATGGATGGCGCGAGCGTGAGTATCAGATGTATCTGTATGTGTCATGGCGCAAGACATAATCCCCTTGAGCGCACCTTGCAATGCCCCTTGGCGGGCTTGACAGGGTGGGGGGCTTGGGGCTACCTCTCGGTTAATGAATATACGATGAAATACTAGGAGTGATTGACCGTGGAAGCGTTCCAGACCGAAACCTTTAAGATTGTTCTCATTGGCGTGATGGTGATCGTGTTTTTGCGCTTTTTACCGCGTATTAAGGCAAAAATGCTGGGTATTCCTTTTGTTAGTGTCGAGGATGTCAAAAATCGCATGGATGCGGGCGAGGATATTTTGGTCATAGATGTGCGCACGGCGGGTGAGTTCACCGGCAATCTTGGCCACATTGACGGAGCCTTAAATTTGGACGCTTCGGCTTTAAGTTCAAAACTTGCCGACTTAGGTGAGCAGTTGGACGCTTATAAAGAGCATCCCATCGTGGTCACGTGCCGCACGGACAACCGCTCGCCGGGTGCCGCGCGCATCTTGTTTCACAAGGGCTTTAAGAACCTGATGATCCTAAATGGCGGCATGAGTCGTTGGAATAAAAACGGCTATCCGGTTGATTTGAAGGGTTAAATGCATAAATAATGACTGTTAAGTGCCGGTGTAAAGGTCAATGACCAGCTCGTTGTCATCACGGTGCAGGTGGTCGCGAATCTTGGTGTCGCTTGCCGAGATGTGGCGCAGCAACCAGACTTGAACCATGCAGACCAAGCCGATCAATTCTTCCAGTTCTTTTCCATCCATCACTTTTTTTGTGATGTTGCCAATTTCAGTGCGCAGTTCATCATGCTCTTGGATATGTTCATCAATTCCAGGGTAACCAATATTACGCATGATCCGTTCTTCGTATTCGAAATGCATGAGGGCATGATCGACCAAGTTCATGTAGATCCCCTGCTTATCGGACAACGTTTTGTCATCAGATGGCAAGACCACTTGCAGATTTTGCAACAACTGCAATAAATTTTGATGTTGACGATCAATGGAAACGATATCGGTCGAGAATTGATCCGACCATTCAAGGACTGTTTCAGTCATGTTAGGCACCTCTCCCCACGGTGGGCCAAGTTATGGCAAACGCACCCGGGCGTTTTATCGGAAAAAAACACCGCGCGGATATTAAATTAAGTCGTCCATTCTCACTGTATTTATTATAGGAGGCATAACTCATACAAAGCAATAAAGAAGCTGAACCCTTGGGTTATTTTTCTGGTTTATAAATTCTTTATTCCCGGGCGTTTTTTTGTAGCAGAAATTGGTTGCCTGAGCACGAGCCTCTATGAAAAAGGAGGGGGCGGATCATTCGCCTGTGCGCGCGGGCAAGACCACCAAATCATGTCCACAAAGAGTGGTGTGGTTATGATTTAGTGGCGGTGCGTTTGGCTTTCTTGCGTTTTTTTAGATATGGCGCAAGGTATTGCCCGGTATAGCTCTTTTTAACTTTAGCGATGTCCTCGGGCGTGCCTTCTGCGACCACCTCCCCCCCCTTGGAACCGCCTTCGGGGCCCAGATCGATGACCCAGTCGGCGGTCTTGATGACCTCCAGATTGTGCTCGATCACGATCATGGTGTTGCCCTGATCGACCAGGGCGTGCAGCACTTCGAGTAATTTTTTAACATCCTCAAAATGCAGGCCGGTGGTCGGCTCATCGAGAATGTAAAGCGTCTTACCGGTGGCGCGTTTGGACAGCTCTTTGGCGAGCTTGACGCGCTGGGCTTCGCCGCCGGACAAGGTTGTCGCCTGCTGGCCTAGGTGGATATAGGTTAGTCCCACCTGATTGAGGGTGACGAGTTTGTCGCGGATTGAAGGCACGGCGCTAAAAAAGTCCACGCCTTCTTCAACCGTCATATCCAGAACGTCGGCGATCGATTTGCCGCGAAAGACGATTTCCAAGGTTTCACGGTTGTAGCGCTTACCTTTACACACATCGCATTCGACGTAAACGTCGGGCAAAAAGTGCATTTCAATTTTAATGACGCCATCGCCTTTGCAGGCTTCGCAGCGGCCACCTTTGACGTTGAAGCTGAAACGACCGGCTTTGTAGCCGCGGCGTTGAGATTCTGGCAGCCCAGAAAACCATTCCCGGATCGGTGTAAAGGCACCGGTGTAGGTGGCCGGGTTGGAGCGTGGCGTACGGCCAATGGGCGATTGGTCGATGTCGACAATTTTGTCGATCAACTCGATACCTTCGATGCGCTCATGGGCCCCCGCATGCATTCGTGAACCGTGAAGGCGGCGGGCCAAGGCCTTGTACATGGTTTCGATCACCAGCGATGATTTGCCACCACCAGAGACCCCGGTGACACAGGTGAATGTGCCCAGCGGGAAGTTCACATTGATGTTTTGCAGATTATTGGCTTGCGCGCCAATGACCGAGATGAACTGATCTTTGTGGCCGATGCGGCGCGTCGTCGGGATCGCCACTTCACGCTTGCCGGTCAGGTATTGGCCGGTGAGGCTTTTGGGTTCGGCCATCACTTCTTTGGGGGTGCCGCGTGCGATCACTTCGCCGCCGTGTACACCGGCACCGGGGCCAAGGTCGAGCACATAGTCGGCGCTGCGGATGGCGTCTTCATCGTGTTCAACCACGATGACGGTGTTGCCCAGATCGCGCAGGTGTTTCAAGGTCACCAGCAGGCGATCATTGTCGCGTTGGTGGAGGCCGATGGATGGCTCATCGAGCACGTATAGAACGCCGGTGAGCCCGGAACCAATTTGCGAAGCCAAGCGAATACGTTGGCTTTCGCCACCCGAGAGCGTGCCCGATGCCCGGCCAAGGGTCAGATATTCCAGCCCGACATTGACCAAGAAGCCTAAGCGCTCGTTGATTTCACGCAAAATGCGCCGCGCGATTTCGCGTTGCTGTTTGGTCATGGTCTTTTCGGCACCCAAGAACCATAGGGCAGCCTCAAAGATGGACATGCTGGTGACTTGGGAGGCATGCAAGCCGCCAATTTTGACCGCCAGGGCCTCGGGTTTAAGGCGGTGGCCGGTGCAGGTTTCGCATTTGGTAACGGTTTGATAGCGGCCCAGTTCGTCGCGCACCCAATTGCTGTCGGTTTCCAGCCAGCGTCGTTCCATATTTGGGACCACGCCTTCGAACGGTTTGGTGACCTGATATTTTTTGCGCTTGTCGTCGTAGTTCATGGTGACTTCTTCACCATCGGTGCCATACAGCACCACGTTTTGGGTTTTTTTATCCAAATCTGCGAACGGGGTTTGCAAATTAAAACCAAAATGTACGGCCAGGCTTTCAAGCGTTTGATTGTAGTAAGGTGAACTTGAACCGGCCCATGGTGCAATCACGCCTTGAGCCAACGTCAGGCGGTCGTCGGGAATCACCAGTTCGGGGTCAAAATACATTTGGGTACCCAGTCCGTCACACGATGGGCATGCGCCGAACGGGTTGTTAAACGAAAACAGCCGCGGTTCGATCTCATCAATGGTGAAGCCGGACACCGGGCAGGCAAATTTTGCGGAAAAGGTCGTTTGCTCACCGCTGTCTGCGTCTTCTGCCAATACCAACCCGTCCGAAAGGGCTAACGCCGTTTCAAAACTGTCGGCGAGGCGGGTCGCGATTCCTTGTTTGACGCGCAAGCGATCCACCACAACTTCAATGTTGTGTTTGACCTTTTTATTGAGGCTCGGCAACAAGAACGCTACTTCAAGGTCAAAGATAATAAACAGTATAGCAACCAGATAAAACCG
>JAESUA010000122.1 GCA_016763255.1 Magnetovibrio sp.
ATGGCAAATTCTTCACCGCCAAGACGCACCAAAACATCTTGGCCACGCAGCAAACCTTGCGCAACGCCCACAGTGCGCTTCAACACCTCATCACCCTTAATATGGCCATGGGTGTCGTTGACCGCCTTAAAATGATCAAGATCCAGCATGATCAAGGACACCGCACCGCCATCGCGTTGATGACGTTTTAAGATGTGCGCGGCCAGGCCATAAAATGCCCGGCGATTATAGGCTCCGGTTAACGAATCTCGCTCGGCCTGCTCACGCAGATCCTTGTGTAGATATTCCGTAATCAACGCAATATAGCCCATCGCCATCAGCATGACGGTGGCAATGGCGGAGGCGTACATGAACTGCGAATTGGGCCCGCTATCAAGAATTCCGCCTTCCGTCACACCTCCCACAACAACGCCCAGGTGAATAATATTTTTCACCATATTCAGGGCCATAAGCGCCCCAATGAGCTTGGCAAAAACATAGTCCTCATCACGATGTCGGGGCCACAAAGCGTGAAGAGTGAAGACATTAAAAAAGGTGAGATAAGTGGACACGATGCCCGCACGCATCGAAAAATTCGGCTCACCCACAGTCCAAAATGACAAGGCGACGAGAAACACGACCGCAAAACCGATAAACGGCAAATATGGAATAACTCTGCGACCCATAAATTTTTGGGTTCCTCGCAGGTTGAAGTAAAACGCCGCTAACAAAAAACCGTTCCCAGCCAAAACGGATGCAAGCAAGGGTATAGAAGTTCGCGAGGCAAATAAAAACAATGCAATGCCAGCCAGAAAAAAGCCCCGTGCCCAATCACCAACACCGGGAACGTCTTTGTTGACGTACCACGCAATCGTAAGAACACACGTTGCAAAAATTAATGTAGCGGCCAAAACAGACAGCAGTGTGAAGGTGTCTAGCATCGTATCTCAGTCCCGATATTGCAGTACGCCCCCCCCCAATTCGCGTACTTATATACGAGTGCCATATTGGGTCAACCAAGCCAACAAACTGAATGTTACAGTATCTAAGTTTGGCACATAGAGGGCAACTCAACACTGCATAAACACCTAAATTACGATGAATTCATGCGTCACTCCTCCCATGTAGGAAACAGCCTAAAACTGACGCTAATGCACCCGTGGTGGGCCCATCCCGCATTTTATGCAAAAAAAGTGACAAGAATGGCGTTGAGAAGACTCAAAAACCTTCTTGACCCAATCTAAAAGGGAATGATCAAAATGCAAAAACTCACCAGAAGACAGCTCTTAAAAACTGGTGGGGAATTTGTAGCGGGAAGTGATAAACGGCACAAAACGCCTGTTTCACCATCTCAACGCATAACGGCGACCAAATCATTTTCACAACGTGAAATTCGATCGGGTCGCCGCTAGGTTCAAGGGCCATTGATGGCTGAATGATCTATGCCATCAAGCCGCATCTAACACCTTGGATCAATTTGGGTGTTCGGTATTCAGTATCGATTCTAAGACGTTCGTCTTATCCGAGGCCTCCGACGACTTCGGATTCAAATACACCCGGCATCCACCTTTCCAGGTTTCAAGAACCGGAATATCGCGCATGCCTATTGCGTCTTGACCTTCCAGCCCCAAAGGCGATTTTTCCAAGATGACAAAATCGGCACATTTATCAACCTCCAATGAACCAACCCATTGATCGGCGTGACATTGCCATGCCGCGTCATAGGTAACCGCTTTGAGCGCCTCGAAAGAATTCAAGTGTTCAGCGTAATTTAATACCTGCGGGTAAGGGGTTTCGTCTTTTGGTGCGCCTTCCATGATCCGTGTTATGGATTGCTCCATCATGCGCAGCGGCCCAAATGGCGTGACCGAGTTATCACTGTGAAAACTGATTCTCATGCCTATGTCGAGTGCGGAGCGGCAACGATCCAGATCGTTCGACCGCTCTTGGCCAAAAATGGTGCTCTTGAACATCCAGCCCCAGTAACCAATGTGACCGGTGAGAAAGCTGGGGGACAAGCCTAGCTCTTTCATGTCATGAAAATTTTGATCCGCCAGCAAAGAGGCGTGTTCGATACGATTGCGCCTGCCGTAATAAGTGGTGTGATCGCTGTCGCAGCAGTTTTCCATTTGATAAGCATGTCGATAAGCGAAGATGGTGTTGTCGATGGCTTGATCACCGTTGGCGTGGATCATCAATGGCCAGCCATCCTTCATCGCCATACTCACAAAATCAACGTAAGTCCCCAATGGGTTGTAGTTTAAAATACCCGTATTGTCCGAATGCTCCGTCAATTCATAGTTATCATCGCAGCAATACTCTTCGTGCAATGCTCCCGACAACCCTTGGTTCGAACCATCTGAGATTATTTTTAAAAATGCGAAGTTGAACAGGTCATCGCCTTCTTTTTCCTCATAGACGCGATTGTATTCATCATTGTTTTGGATCAGTTTGGTGTAATTTTCCTCATCTCGCGCGACGAGGGCCGCACCGATACGCACCGGACAGCCTGCCGAATGGCCCAAGGCTTTTAAATAATTGGGTTGATTAAAACTATTCGGGGCATCTGAATCAGCCGGTTCGACACCGGCATCGAAGATATATGTCAAACCGCGCGAAGAGGCGGTCAGAAAAATATTTTTAACGGCTTCAACCATATCCTTAGATTGCGCAATTGGCATAGCCGAAACGAACGGGACAATCTGTTCCAATTCAAACAGCAAGCCGTCTTGTTTTCTCCAACTCTCTATTTCTTCCACCAGAACATCCTTGCCTTTGCTGGCGTAGAATTCGATACATACATCAAATGCCAAATTGTTGACATATGCGATGTGCACCGATGTGTTCATAACCAACGCCGGATAATCGTTCAGGCCGTTGTCCTCAAACACGGACATATTGAATTCTTTATCCCCATAAAGCAGCGACGGATCCAAGTTGCTTCCCCCAACCCAGGGAGTTGGACCCGCATCGTTATTGGCTTCTGCGACCTTTATATTTTCTGCATCGCGCAACTCATCAAAACGCACCGTCAGCTTCTCCACAACGCTAGATATTGTATATTTTTCCCCAATCAAATCTTGGCCACGAAAAGGACTTAGATCCAACCCCCAGCTGTCAAAGAGTGTCGTCGGCAGAATATGCACGTGCGGATCGATTAACCCCGGCAGCAAGGTTTGCTCCCCGGTTAACACTTGCACATCTGCACCTGGCAGAGCCTCACGGACATCCTTGAGCGCTCCCGTGGCGACCACCTTGCCATCCTTGATGCCCAAAGCTTCAACCATTACATCATCCCCCCCCTCAAGGGTTTGGATGGTGCTGCCAACAAAAATCAAACCATTGGGCCCATCTGTTTTCGTCGGTTTGGGCCAAGTGGGGAGTTCATTGGCTAACAATTTCGGAGTGTTCTCCTTCCACAGTGGATTTCCGCAAGCACAACCTAAGCCTTCGTGGTGTGTGTGTGTCATGAGATCTATTTCCTCTACCTGTTAAACAACCCACGCCATTTTCAAAGCGATGGGAGCACTTAGGAAATATAAATTAACTCCACACAAGAACACAACCTATAGGTATATAAAATATGACGTCAGCACGCTATGTAACGAGATCGTTGCCGCCACCAATGTCGGCGCTTACGAGCGCAGCCCGGTTGAGGGGGGACAGCCTTCCACTACGAAGTGCGGTTACGTCCCTGCCTCTCATTTATTAAAGTCAGCGTTTGTGTAATCACGTCCAGGGACTGCCTTTATCAAAGCTATGTACACCGAGGATAACGTTACACCGCCAAAACAACAAAATTATAGTGGATTTATGCATCGTTCCCCCCATGTAGGAAACAGCCAAAAACTGCCCCCAAACCACCCGTGGCAGGGACATATCGCATTCTATGGAAAAATAGTGACGGGTGAGTCGTTGAGAAGACTCAATAACCTTCTTGGCCCAATCTAAAAGGGAGTGACCAAAATGCAAAAACTCACCAGAAGACAGCTCTTAAAAACCGGTGGTGCGGCCTTTGCCGCACCCATTTTTGCACAAGCGGGCGTGCAAGTGGCCCATGCCGAAACCATGGATATATCTAAACTCAAACGCATTACACAAAAAATGGTCGCCCCTCCGGGCGTGCCCAAGCATGAACTGATGGCCACGGGGGGACCGAAAATTGTTGAAGTCCGCTTGGTGGTTGAAGAAAAATTGGTCACCATCGACGGCGACGGCACCACCATGTGGGCGATGACGTTCAACGGATCTGTCCCCGGCCCCATGATCGTGTGCCACCAAGACGATTATGTCGAGCTCACCTTGGTCAATCCGGAAAGCAACGTCCTGGAACACAACATCGACCTGCATGCCTCAACGGGGGCCTTGGGCGGTGCCGAATTGACCCATGTTGCGCCCGGTGAAGAAGCCGTGCTGCGCTTCAAGGCCGTCAAGGCCGGGGTGTTTTGCTATCACTGCGCACCGGGTGGTGAGATGATTCCGCTGCATGTGGTTTCGGGCATGGCGGGCACCATCATGGTCCTGCCACGCAAAGGTTTGCGAGACGCCAACGGAAAATCCATCACATATGACAAGGTCTGGCACATTGGGGAGAACGACTACTACATCCCCAAAGATGCGGACGGTAACTATAAGTCCTACGAAGACTTAGTCGATTCCATGTCCGATACGCTCGAAGTCATGCATGGCTTCATCCCCACCCACGTGGTGCTGGGCGGAGCAGCGTTTGCCTATACCGGCGATAACGCGCTGAAATCCAAGGTCGGTGAAACCGTGCTGATCGTGCACATGCAGGCCAACAACCCGTCCCAGCCGCACCTGATCGGCGGCCACGGCGATTATGTGTGGGCCGATGGATCGTTCGAATCCCCACCGCGTGAAGGGCTTGAAACCTACTGGCTCGCTGGGGGCAGTGCCGGGGCCATGATCTACACCTTCCGCCAGCCCGGACTTTACGTTTACCTCAACCACAACCTCATCAAAGCCATCTTGAGCGGGGCCGCAGCCCACATCGAGGTCGAAGGCAAGTGGGACGATGATTTGATGACCGCAGTTAAAGAAGCCGGGCCGATCATGGGCAACGCGCAAAATTTTCCAATGCGCAGCATGGCTCCCGAAAACGCGTAACTGTAGAACACGTTGTTGCGCAAAAATTGAGTGGGGTCATCAAAATCGCTGTAATAGCGATAGTCCCCCACCGTCACATTCGTGGTGTGGTTTGTTCGATTAAGGGTTTGAGGAAGACCGTGTTGGTAAACCCCTCGATGGGAAACAGCTTATCTGCATTCATATCATGCCCAATCATTTGAAACGTAACGCCCCAGTATCTGTGACGCATCAAAATACTTCGTTAAAGCCCCCCCCATAGAGCGCTACCTGCATTGTGGTATCATAATATTTTTCCCGCATTGGATTATATTGTGCATGACAAGGTGGCACATTGTGTGATTGTCTCACGGCACTCTATATTCAAAAAAGTGGAGCCTAAGTCCATGACAGATCAAGCATTGCGCCCGCGCTGGGCACTCGTTATCGCCATCGTTGCGGGGCTGTTTGGCCTTTTGACCATAAAATCGGGCGGTGAGGTGTTGTTCTTCGACGGTGCCGGACGCGCGGCGGCAGGCGACTTTGTGCCGTTTGTTTTGTGGTTCAATTTCCTGGCCGGATTTGCCTATCTGGCCACGGCCATCGGGTTGGCGCTGTGGCGGCCCTGGGCGGCGCCGTTATCGTTCACCATTGCCGGTCTCACGGTGCTGGTTTTTGCCGCCTTCGCCATCCATATCTGGAGCGGCCAAGCCTTTGAAACCCGCACCATCAGCGCCATGAGTTTAAGAAGTCTGGTGTGGCTGAGCATTGCCTTCACCCTGCGCGGCAAATTCGACCATCGGCTGGTGGCGGCCTAATACCAAGCTGCGCTAATAAAGCCCGCCGGTGCCCGCCGCGGGGGCTTGCCCGCCATTGCCATC
>JAESUA010000123.1 GCA_016763255.1 Magnetovibrio sp.
CGACACCCATTTCGCGGGCCACATCTGGGTTCATTTCCATATACGGCGTGGGAGAAAATTTATTCAAGTTACCGATTTTTCCGGTGCGGGTGCGGGTGTGAAAATGTTCCACCACCCGGCCGGTGTTCAGCCAGAACGGATAGTCCTCATCGGGTTTTTCATTGTTGTCGATAAACGGCAAGTTGATCAGCTTGGCCTTGCCGTCTGCGTGCTGAAACTTGCCATCGGTATAGAGACGCTGGGCACCCTTTTCATCACCCTCCTTGAACGGCCACTGGATACCATAGTTATCCCGGATCAAGTCATGCGACATGCCGGATATATCCAACAGAAGGCCCTTGGACAATTCACGCATCTCATCAAAAATATCAGAGGTGTTGTCGGGGAATTTGATCTTCTTGCCATTTTCAAAGCGCGTCGCCAGCTCAGAAAAAATGGTGTGATCAGGCTTGGATTCTCCCGGTGGGTTGGTGACTTTGGAAACCAAATTGACCCGGCGTTCGGTGTTGGTCAGGCAGCCGGTTTTTTCCGACCACAAGGCTGCGGGCAAAAACATATGCGCGTATTGAGTCGTTTCGACATCACGGTAAGCATCCTGCACCACCAGGAAATCCAGCTTTTCAAGAGTTTTGCGGATGCGTGCGGTGTTGGGCATGGAGGTCATCGGGTTGGTGCCAACCAGCCACAGTCCCTTGATCTGGCCGGTTTCGATGGCCGGGAAGATATCGGTTTGAGTAAGGCCGCGCTTTTGCGGGAAAAAGCTTTCATCAATCCCCCAAAAATCCGCGATCTCTTTGCGATGATCGGGGTTTTCCAAAGCGCGATAGCCCGGCAGACCCGAACATGACGACCATTCACGGGTGCCCATGGCATTGCATTGGCCGGTGATCGAAAGGCTACCGCCGCCCGGCTTACCGACGTTGCCGGTGATCAAATTCAGATTGTTAATACCGACCACACCGTCGGACCCGTGGGTGCTTTGATTGATGCCCATGGTCCAGATGCTCATGGCGGCGTCGGCCTTGCCATAAAGGCGTGCCACGGTGCGGATGGTGTCTTCATCGATGCCGCAGATTTTAGCGGCGGTGACGGGATCGTAGTCTTCCAGAACCTTTTCAAAATCGTTGGGCCGGGTGGTGTTCTTAAAAAGGTAGTCGTCGTCCTGTAGCCCTTCATCGAGAATCACATGAGCCATGGCATTGAGCAGCACCAAATCGGTGCCCGGTTTGATGGGCAGGTGCATGTCGGCGAACTGGGCGAACATGGTGACCCGCGGGTCAACCACGATCAGCGGAAACTTACGTTTTTCCAGCTGTTCTTTCAGCCGCCAATAAATCACCGGGTGCTGTTCGGGCAGGTTGGAACCAAACGCCATCAAACAATCGGTATGGGAAAAATCATCATAACAGCCCGGCGGACCATCGGATCCAAACGAACGTTTATAGCCCGACACCGCCGAGGCCATGCACAAAGTGGTGTTGCCGTCATAATTGTTGGTGCCGATGGCGCCACGGGCAAGCTTACCCAGGGTGTAAAACTCTTCGGTCAAGATTTGCCCGGTGGAGACGATGGCAAAAGCATCACGACCGTGTTGGGCCTGGATACGCTTGATCTCATCACCCATGTGATCCAGCGCCGTATCCCAGCCCACCGCCTGATAATCTTGATGCCGATCAGATCGCATTAGCGGCCTTGTGCCGCGCCCCGCAGAATCGAACAGTTCGTGCTCAAAAATACCTTTGATGCACAACTTGCCCTGGTTGACGTCGGCACCGGCAGCACCGCGTGAAGACACCGGGGTGCCTTGCGCATTCATGCCGACTTCAATGGAACAACCAGTCGAGCAATAACCGCAGACCGAGGTCTTCCATTCAACTATTTTTTTATCGACGATCTTAATCGGGTTCTTTTTTTTTCGACCAAAAAGCATGGGGGCATTCCTTATTATTATTATTTTTAGGCAGTAAGCGTGAGCCGAATTAGCCGTTGGTTCCAGTTGATTTCACTTCGGGCATTTGCATGCGAATAACGCCCTCACTCACCGTAATTGCCACGGTGCGTGCACAGCCGTTGTCCGGGCCCTGAACCCCGCCCGAGACCAAATCGATGTTCCAGTTGTGCAGTGGGCAGGCCACCGCTTTGCCATGCACGATGCCTTGGCTCAGCGCCCCCCCCTTATGCGGGCAGCTGTCGAACATGGCAAAGATTTCATCATCGGCGGTGCGAAACACCGCGATATCGCCGGAGGCACTTTGCACCACGCGTGCTCCCAATTTGGGAATGTCGTTAATGGTTCCGATTTCCATCCACATGATCTTGTTCTCCTTAAGCGACAATTTTGAGCGGGGTGAATTCATGAGCGTCTTTTTCTCCCTTGGCACGTTCGGCCCAAGGGTCTTCTTGCAAGGCGTCCTGGGAGGCTAAGAAGCGTTCATGCAAAGCCTTACGATTTCCCTCATCTTCGACCACATGCGCCTTAATATGATCCAGACCGACACGTTCCACCCACGGTGCGGTGCGCTCTAAATAACGTGCTTCTTCACGATAAATTTGCATGTAGGCACCGGCGTATTCCAAAACCTCGGCTTCGCTTTGCACGGTGCACAGATAATCGGTCACCCGCACTTCAATGCCACCGTTGCCACCGACCGATAGCTCAAAACCGCTGTCGACCGCGATCACGCCAAAATCCTTGATGGTGGCTTCGGCGCAATTACGTGGGCAACCGGATACGGCCATCTTGAATTTATGCGGGGTCCACGAACCCCAGGCCATTTTTTCCAGCTGGATGCCCATGTCGATGGCGTCTTGGGTGCCAAAGCGGCACCACTGATTGCCCGCACAGGTCTTCACCGTGCGCAACGGTTTGCCGTAGGCGTGGCCCGATACCATTCCCGCGGCATTGAGGTCGGCCCACACAGCGGGCAGATCTTTTTTCTCGATCCCGAACAGATCCAAGCGCTGACCGCCGGTGACCTTGACCGCAGGGATTTCAAACTTGTCCACCACATCGGCAATGGCGCGCAGCTCGGCAGCCGAGGTCATGCCACCCCACATGCGCGGCACCACCGAAAATGTTCCGTCTTTTTGGATATTGGCGTGGACCCGTTCATTGATAAGGCGCGACTGGTTATCGTCTGCATATTGCGTCGGCCAAGCGCACAGCAGATAATAATTCAGCGCCGGGCGGCAACTGACGCAACCGTCGGGGGTGCTCCACTCCAATTGCTGCATCACTTCAGGCATGGATTTCATTTCTTTGGCGACGATCAGACGGCGCACGTCGTCATGAGAATGGGTGGTGCAGCCACACATGGGTTTGACCGTCTGGGCTTGATACGCATCACCCAAGGTCACCGCCAGAAGCTGTTCCACCAATCCGCTACAACCGCCGCATGACGCCGACGCCTTGGTCACCGCTTTGACTTCATCGAGTGACGTCAAACCTTGCTCGGTGATGGCGCTGACGATGTCGCCTTTGGACACGCCGTTACAACCGCAAATTTCTGCGTCCACGCCCAGCGCAGCCACCGCGGCGAGCGGGTCGGCCTGGGCACCACCGGCGAAAGCCTGACCGAAGACGATGGTATCGCGTATATCGGCAACATCCGTGCCGTCTTTCATCATCTGAAAATACCAAGCGCAGTCGGTGGCATCGCCATACAGCACCGCACCTTCGATTTTGTTGTCACGCAGGACAACCCGCTTGTAGACACCGCGCGCCGCATCACGAAAAACGATGTCTTCTGTGCCGGCCCCGCCGGAAAAATCACCGGCTGAGAACACATCCACACCGGTGACCTTTAATTTGGTCGAGGTCACCGAGCCTTCATAGGCCACGCCTTCGTCACCGGTCAGATGGGCGGCGAGAATCTTGCTCATTTCATAGAGCGGGGCGACCAGGCCATAGGTCGCGCCACGGTGCTCGACACATTCACCAACCGCATAGATATCGGGGTTAGAGGTCTGCATTTGATCGTTAACCATCACCCCACGACCGACCTCGACACCACTTTCTTTGGCCAGGGTGATGCTGGGTTTGATGCCCACCGCCATCACCACCAAATCGGCTTTCAACATGGTGCCAAATTCCAACTGCACCCCACTTACATTGGCATCGCCCAAGATGGATTGGGTGTTGGCGCCGGTGAGCACCTTTAGACCACGGTTTTCCAATTCAGATGCCAACAAGTACCCCGCCGCATCATCCAACTGGCGCTCCATCAAGGTGTCCATCAGGTGCACCACCGAAACCTCCATGCCGTTGGCTTTCAGCCCCATGGCGGCTTCTAGGCCCAACAACCCGCCACCGATGACCACCGCGCTGCCGCCTCCAGATTCCTGGGCGGATTTGGCGGCCTCAAGCATGCGATTAACATCATCCAGATCGCGAAACGTCACCACGCCCTCTAAATCAGCACCCGGCACCGGAATGATGAACGGGTCAGAACCGGTGGCGATCAACAGCTTGTCGTAGTTGACGCTCTGCCCCTTTTCAGAAGTGACCGTCTTGGCATCTGCATCGATGGCCGTAACGGCGTCACCAACGTGCAGGGTAATGTGGTTGTCCGCATACCACTCACGAGAATTGATGATGATCTCTTCAAAGGTTTTTTCACCGCTCAGCACCGGCGAAAGCATGATGCGGTTATAATTTTCGCGCGGTTCGGCACCAAATACGGTGATGTCGTATGCGTTGGCGTCACGTTTGAGGATTTCCTCCACCGTGCGCATCCCGGCCATGCCGTTGCCGATCACCACAAGCTTCTGTTTCATTGTTGCCAATCCTTAGCTGTTTTTTGCCCCGTTCACCGGGCGCTGTTGACAGCTAAATCGCAACAACTATGCCAACTGTATAAAGCTTCATCAAAATCAAAATAAAGCACTTATTATCAGCTAGATAGATATATTTGAACGGCCATCCAATCACAAGAGTATGGTGGCAACGGCTATTTAATTGCTCATTATTTAATCAATTTAATTACACTGTATAATAATTAATCAATATTGCAGTGCAAAACAACATCATATATTAAATTATTGTGCAATTACAGTATGTTATCAAACTGGCCCGCTGTTTGCGTGCACTCATAATGATTCTGTATCCGTATTTTTTTGATTGTTTCCGGCCATATCGGCCATAGATCGTAAAGCGAGCCAGATCCATGTCTCAACCTTCGTCTGCTTCATTCAACATATTTTCATTTAAGGGGCGCACCCGCACCCTGCACCTCACGTGGTTTGCCTTTTTCATCAGCTTTTTCGTTTGGTTCAACCATGCGCCCTTGATGGCGACCATGCGTGACGCCATGGGCTTAAGCGATCAAGAGGTCAAAGCCCTGTTGATCCTCAACGTCGCGCTGACCATACCGGCACGCATCATCATCGGCATGCTGGTCGACAAGGTCGGCCCTCGCATCACCTATTCGGTTTTGTTGGTGATTTCAGGCGTCTTGTGCTTGTTGTTTTCGGTCGCACAGACCTTTGAGATGATGGCCCTGACGCGCTTTTTGCTGGGCTTTGTCGGCGCCGGTTTCGTGATCGGCATCCGCATGATCGGCGAATGGTTCCCCGCCAAACAAGTCGGTGTCGCCGAAGGCGTTTATGGCGGCTGGGGAAATTTTGGGTCCGCCGCGGCGGCCATGAGCATCCCAACCATCGCCGTTTTGTTCGGTGGTGAAGATGGCTGGCGCTACGCCATCGCCTCGACCGGCATCATCGCCATGATTTACGGCGTGATTTATTATTTCACCGTCACCGACACCCCCCAGGGCGCAACCTATTTTAAGCCCAACAAAGCGGGGGCCATGGAAGTATCCTCCAAGGGCGACATGATCCTTTACATCATCTCCAAGCTGCCGCTGTTTTTGGCCCTTGCGGTGTTGGCCTGGAAGCTTGGCCCTGACAATTTGAAAATTCTCAGTGGCACCGCACCATCGCCATTTACGTCGGCCTGATCGCTTTGTACCTGTATCAAGTCCTGCACATCTACAAGGTCAACAAACATGTTTTGAGCGAAGAAGTGCCGGAAATTCACCGCTACGCCTTTAAGCAGGTGGCGGTGCTCAACCTGGCTTATTTGGTGACCTTTGGCTCTGAGTTGGCCGTGGTCTCTATGTTGCCGATGTTTTTCCAAGACACCTTCGGTCTATCCATCATCATGGCCGGTTTGCTGGCTTCGGGTTTTGCCTTCATGAACCTGGTGGCACGCCCCGGTGGCGGATTGTTAAGCGATAAGTTCGGGCGCAAAAAAACCCTGCTGATCTTGCTGGGTGGTTTGACCATCGGCTACATGGTCTTGTCCCAAATAGACAGCACATGGGCTGTACCTATGGCGGTTATCGCAACCATGGCTTGCTCATTTTTTGTGCAAGCCGGTGAAGGTGCCGTGTTCGCCATGGTGCCGTTGATCAAACGCCGTATGACCGGTCAGATTGCCGGCAATGTCGGGGCTTATGGTAATGTCGGGGCGGTGACGTTCTTGACGGTTTTGTCCTTTGTCGCACCCCAGGTCTTCTTCCTGGTGATTGCAGGGTCTGCGGCCGTGGTTTTGGTCATCACCTTGGTGTTCTTGGATGAACCCAAAGGCCAAATGGCCGAAGTTCTGCTAGATGGCACGGTGGAATTGATCGAAGTCACCTAAAGGCGGATTATCGAGGCATGACCAACCAACTGTCACTCACCATCGGCCAATCTTCCATGGCCGGACGCAAGGACGAGAATGAGGATTCCTATGGGGTCCTCATTCCCAAACAACCGTTGCTCGATACCAAGGGCGCGGCCATGGTGATTGCCGATGGCATGAGTGGCAGTGACGCCGGCAAAGAAGCCAGCGAAATGTGTGTCAAAAGCTTCCTTACCGATTATTTCGCAACCTCGGAAACCCTCACCGTCAAGACCGCTGCGGGCCAAGCCTTATCGGCGCTCAACCGCTGGCTTCACGGCCAGGGCCAAGCGGTATACCAGTCCCATCGCGGCATGGTCAGCACCATGTCGGCGATGGTGCTCAAATCCGCAACGGCGCACATTTTCCATGTGGGAGATTCACGGATTTCACGGTTGCGCGACGGCCAACTCGAACACCTCACCAAAGATCATCGGATCATCGTATCACAAGACAAAAGCTTCCTTAGTCGCGCCATGGGCATCGATTTGAACGTCGATGTCGATTATCGCACCGTCGCGGTGGAACCCGGCGATCTGTTTGTTTTCACCACCGATGGCGTCCATGAACACATCAACGATGCCGACTTAGTTGCCCTGTTGATCGACCTAGCTGGCGGTGATGACAAGACCGCAGACGCCATCGCCAAATCGATCACCGACGCCGCCTATGAACACGGCAGCACCGATAACCTCACTTGCCAAATCATCAGCGTGAATAGCTTATTGGAAGAAGACCAAAACGATTTTCTCGACAACCTGCAACGACTGCCCTTCCCGCCCCCCTTAGAAGGCGGCATGGGTTTGGACGGCTACCGCGTGGTACGTGAAATTCACGCCAGCAATCGCTCTCAGGTCTATTTGGCGATTGATGAAGAATCAGATGCCCGCGTCGCTCTCAAAACACCATCGCCCAAATTTGAGGACGACCCCACATATTTACAGCTGTTCAGCCGCGAAGAATGGGTCGGAAAGCGCCTCAATTCTCCCAACGTGCTGAAGGTTTTGGAGCCCGTGCGCCGACGACGTTTTCTCTACAGCGTGACCGAATATGTCGAAGGCACGACCCTGCGCCAATGGATGGATGACAATCCGCATCCCGGTGTACAAGAGGTGCGCGAGCTCATCACTCAAATCGCCATGGGGCTGCGGGCGTTTCATCGCAAAGAAATGATCCATCAAGACCTCAAACCCGACAACATTTTGATCGACACTGAGGGCACGGTTAAAATCATCGACTTTGGTTCGGTCAAGGTGGCCGGATTGGATGAAATCGAAACAGCGCCGCATGCCCCGGATATATTGGGCACGGTGGATTACACCGCCCCCGAATATCTTCTGGGTAAGGCCCCGGGCAACAGTGCGGATTTGTTTTCACTGGGCGTGATCACCTATGAAATGCTCACCGGGCATTTACCCTACGGCAAAGGTTTCACCAACGCCCGCCAGGTTGCCCGGTCCACCTACACGCCAGCATATGAACACAACGACGCTGTGCCCGCCTGGGTCGATGGTGCGCTGCGCAAGGCGGTATCTTGTACCCGCACCAAGCGCTACGACATCCTATCGGAATTTCTCGCCGACCTGCGACACCCCAATCCAAAACTGGCGATCCCGCGTGCTCGGCCCTTGCTGGAGCAAAACCCGGTGGCGTTCTGGCGGGGGATGTCACTGGCGCTGACGGCGGTGATCATTTTCTTGATTTATCGCCTAAATCTTTAGCAACTGTTTCGATTAATCAAACACTGTTATGCCTCATTTCACGCTAGCCCTGCTCCGGACAATGCCTATGTTCAAGGGTAAGAAGAATTGAAGGACGCCCCCCATGAGCAAACCAAACAAGCAACCCACCCTGTTCATTTCTCACGGTTCACCGATGATTGTGATCGAGCCCAGCGCCGCACGCACATTCTTGACCAAGCTTGGCACCACCTTGGAGCGGCCCCGCGCGATCTTGTCGATCAGCGCCCATTGGGCCACCGACACACCGACGGTTTCGATTGACCCAAAACCCGGCACCATGCACGATTTTGGCG
>JAESUA010000124.1 GCA_016763255.1 Magnetovibrio sp.
AACGTTGGAAGACAACGGCGCGATGGAATATTCCGTCGTGGTCGCGGCCACCGCGTCCGATCCGGCACCGTTGCAGTTCTTGGCACCGTACACCGGCGCCACCATCGGCGAATACTTCCGCGATAACGGCCAGCATGCGGTCATCTTCTACGACGATCTCACCAAGCAGGCTGTCGCCTATCGTCAGATGTCTTTGTTGCTGCGTCGTCCTCCTGGACGTGAAGCTTATCCGGGCGATGTGTTCTATCTTCACTCTCGCTTGTTGGAGCGCTCCTGTAAGTTGGGCGATGCCGCAGGTAACGGATCTTTGACCGCATTACCGGTGATCGAAACCCAGGCTGGCGACGTGTCGGCCTACATTCCAACGAACGTGATTTCCATCACCGATGGTCAGATCTTCTTGGAATCCGAACTCTTCTACAAAGGCATCCGCCCGGCTGTGAACGTCGGTCTGTCGGTGTCTCGTGTCGGTTCGGCGGCTCAGATCAAGGCCATGAAGCAGGTTGCGGGCTCCATTAAATTGGAATTGGCTCAGTATCGTGAAATGGCTGCGTTCTCGCAGTTCGCTTCCGATCTTGATCAAGCGACCCAGAACTTGCTGGCCCGTGGCGAACGTCTGACGGAGCTGCTCAAGCAGCCCCAGTACAGTCCGCTCGCCATTGAAGAGCAGGTGGCCATTCTCTACTCCGGTGTGAAGGGCTACTTGGACAAAATTGCGACAAAGGACGTCACCCGCTACGAGCATGCTTTGCTCGGCGAGTTACGCTCTAAGGGTGCGGAAATCCTGGCCTCGATCCGAGACGAGAAAGCCTTGTCTAAGGAACTCGAAGCCAAGTTGGCGAAGTTTATCGAAAACTTCACCAAGACTTTCGCTTAATTGTAGACCTCAGGGAACGGAGCGGGACAGCGTCTCATGCCTAACCTCAAGGACCTAAAGACCCGGATCGAAAGCGTCAAATCGACGCGCAAGATCACTTCGGCCATGAAAATGGTCGCGGCCGCAAAATTGCGCCGCGCCCAAGAAGCCGCCGAGTCCGCACGCGCTTATTCTGAGCGTATGGACACGGTGCTTCGCTCCCTTGCCGGCTCGTTTGCCGGCATGGAAGGTGGTCCGGAGCTTCTTGCCGGTACCGGTGAAGAAAAAAACCACCTGCTGGTGGTGTTCACATCCGACCGCGGTTTGTGCGGCGGTTTTAATGGCACGATCGTGCGTGAAACCCGACGTCTCGTTCGCGAGATGAAGGGCCAAGGCAAAACGATCAAGCTGTTGTGTGTCGGCCGAAAGGGCTCTGACCTTCTGAAATCCGAATTCCGGAACGATATCATTGATAGCGTGATCGGCATCGGCGGCAAGAAGGGCATCGCCTACCATGAGGCCACGGCGGTTTCCGACCGGATTACGCAAATGTTCGAGGCGGGCGAGTTTGATGTCTGTTCGATCGTTTTCAACAAATTCCAGTCGGCCATGACCCAGATCGTCACCACGTCGCAACTGATCCCGTTCTGTGCAAATGAAGCACAAGAGGGTGAAGATGCGGACAATGGCGAGCTGAAAGCCGCGTACGAGTTCGAACCCGAAGAAGGCGAAATCCTTGACGTTTTGCTGCCGAAAAATCTCGTCGTGCAAATCTTCCAGGCGATGCTGGAAAGTTCGGCGTCCGAACATGGTGCACGCATGACCGCTATGGACAACGCGACTCGCAACGCCGGTGACATGATTGATGGGTTGACGTTGACCTACAACCGTTCGCGTCAGGCTGCGATCACCAGTGAACTCAATGAAATCATCTCCGGCGCGGAAGCGGTGTAGAGAAACGCTGATACCTTTAGGAGCTCCAGCGATGGCAAAAAGCATCGGACAAATTACCCAGATCATGGGGGCCGTTATTGATGTACGGTTTCCTTCTGGTGACCTGCCCAACATTCTAAACGCATTGGATATGGAACACGACGGTAAGCGTCTGGTTCTTGAAGTTGCCCAGCACTTGGGTGAGAACGTGGTTCGTACCATCGCCATGGATTCCACCGATGGCTTGCAACGCGGTTTGGATGTAACCGATACCGGCGCACCGATCATGGTTCCGGTTGGCCCGGAAACCTTGGGTCGCATCATGAACGTCATCGGCGAGCCGATTGACGAACGTGGGCCGGTTGTCACCAAAAACTTGGCGCCGATTCACGCCGAAGCCCCGGCTTTCTCCGAGCAATCGACGGAATCCGAAATTCTCCAAACCGGCATCAAAGTTGTCGATTTGATCGGTCCGTACGCCAAGGGCGGTAAGATTGGTCTGTTCGGCGGCGCCGGTGTGGGCAAGACGGTTCTCATCATGGAACTGATCAACAACATCGCCAAAGGCCACGGTGGTTATTCGGTATTTGCCGGTGTTGGTGAACGTACCCGTGAAGGTAACGATCTCTACCACGAAATGATTGAATCCGGCGTTATCGACCTGGAAGGCAACAATTCCAAAGCTGCCTTGGTTTACGGCCAGATGAACGAACCTCCCGGAGCCCGTGCGCGTGTGGCTTTGACCGGCTTGACGCTGGCTGAATACTTTCGCGATCAAGAAGGCCAGGATGTGTTGTTCTTCGTCGATAACATTTTCCGCTTCACCCAGGCCGGTTCCGAAGTGTCCGCACTGCTCGGTCGTATCCCGTCCGCTGTGGGTTACCAGCCGACGCTGGCCACCGACATGGGCGCGCTGCAAGAACGCATTACCTCCACCAAAAAGGGTTCTGTGACCTCGGTGCAGGCTATTTACGTGCCTGCGGATGATTTGACCGATCCGGCTCCTGCCACCTCGTTTGCTCACTTGGACGCCACCACGGTGCTCAGCCGTCAGATCGCCGAACTCGGCATCTACCCGGCTGTGGATCCTCTGGATTCCACGTCTCGTGTGCTCGACCCGCGCGTTGTTGGTGAAGAACACTACAACGTTGCGACCACGGTTCAGCGGATTTTGCAGACCTACAAAGGCCTGCAGGACATCATCGCGATCTTGGGCATGGACGAATTGTCGGAAGAAGATAAGCTGACTGTTGCCCGTGCACGTAAGATCCAGCGCTTCTTGTCGCAGCCGTTCCATGTGGCCGAAATCTTCACCGGTACCCCGGGCAAGCTGGTGGCGTTGGAAGACACCATTAAGGGCTTTAAGGGCATCATTGAAGGTGAATACGATCACCTGCCCGAAGCCGCCTTCTACATGGTTGGCACCATCGACGAAGCCGTCGAAAAGGCTAAAGAAATGGCCGCTTCGGCAGCCTAATCGAACCGCGAGCATAACCCGAGTGTAATTCTTGGGGTTGGAGTATACGCACATGGCCGACATGGTCGAATTTGAACTGGTATCACCTGAGCGACTGGTAATGTCGCAATCCGTGGGCATGGTCGTTGTACCGTGTTCGGAAGGTGACATCGGTGTGCTGCCCGGCCACACGCCGCTGATTGGCACCGTGCGCGCTGGTGTTGTCGACATCCACGAAGACGGCAAGGTCAGCGAAAGCATTTTCGTTTCCGGCGGTTTTGTTGAGGTCACACCGAATCGGTGCACACTGCTGGCTGAAGAAGCCATTGCGGTGGATGATCTCGAGCAAGATGTGGCTCAGGCACGTCTCGAAGCAGCGCAGGCTGCTTTGGACAAGGCTCAAAGCGACATCGATAAGGTCAATGCCGAAGCCGAGATCAAAACGGCTGAAGCGATGCTTGCTGCGATGGGTATTACCGCCGCACACTGATCTGTGGCTTTGCCATCAAAGTTAAAACGGGCCCTCCGGCAACGGAAAGGGCCCGTTTTTTTGTCGACATTGATATGTTCTGGGCTCTAAGCGCTGGCATGATGGCGTTCAAGCGGTTAAAGTTTTACCTGTGGGGGGAGACTGTGCACGGCAGCCTTTCAAGTTTAACGAGAAATACCTGTATGGCCGTTAAGAGCCGATAGGGGGCGCGTTCTCGATAATGGGGAAGGTTGATCGATGAAGAACTGTCTGTTGTGTCCCAAGGGCCGCAAGTGCCGGGGCTATGTGCTCAGTGAATTGATACTCAAATTATATGACGCGGTCGAACAGCACAGTGCAGGGTCGGATGTTGAGGCCATCGCTAAGGCGTTAACCCGCGAGGACATGGTGCTGCTCAGCGAGCAAGGTAACAAAGCCCGTGTTACATGCTGGAGCAAGGGCTTCGTTTTGGTGCTGGCGCGAAAGGTTGCCGATTTGTCAAAGGTGGCCAAGGACGATGATGACCTGCGTCATGGCATCGAACGCTTGGTGGTGCGCATCGACGGATTGTTTTCCAAATTGCCCAAGGGGTTGAGCATCGATCTGTCGGAAATGATTATGGATGTTTACAACAGGGCCACAGAAATTCTCGCAAACGAAGGCGGTGGTGCGGTGGTTCCTGCGACAATTTTGGGTAAAGTGGTGACCGACGCGGTGCGCGCTCGATAAAGCTTATTTAAGGTATTGAATGTAACCAACATCGCCTTCATGATGTGGTTGAGCAGCCACTTCTTGAGGAATTCCAGGACCTCGTTGATGTTGATGGCGTCGGGTTTGGCCTTGTAGATTTGGGCGATGTCTTTGACGGTTTTTTTGATGTCGGCGTGCATTGCCAGGTGTTTTTGAGCATCCGGGTATTTGGAGTTTAAAAACAGCTCTTCTTCGCGCTCAAAATGTCGTTCCACATATTCGATCAGTAAGGAAATGGTCTGGGCAATCTCTTCGTCGGAAAATCCTTGATCGACGCGCAAGAACAATTCATTGGTGATGTTCACCAATGTCATGTGGTCGAAATCGACGATTTTATGGCCTACTTTATAGCTATCGTTCCATTGAATGAACGTCACGGTGCATAATCCATCTATACTTACAGTGGATTGGAATTAAAACTATTCTGAGTTGTGGGTCAATATAAGATATTGGTGTTATTTAAAACAAGATAAGATGATCATGCCGTGATCCGCACTCGTTCATGAAAGCGGTTTGGCTACAGCTATGTGGAGATAACTTGGGTGGAGTTTGTTTGTGCGTTTGTATCTTGTGCGTCACGGCAAGGCAGAATTAGGCTTCGATGATGCTAACCGGCACCTCAGTGAACGGGGCCGTGGCGATGTTGTGGCGGTGACCGAACACCTCCACTCTCAACAAATAAGCATAGATCGTGTGGTGCACAGCACCTTGGTACGGGCCCGAGAAACGGCGCAAATTTTGGCCGCAAAATTGGTGCCCGGTATTGCTGTGGAAGAACTAGACGGACTAGAGCCATGGGGAAATGTCTCTGCATTTGTCAAATTGGCTGAACAATGGCATGTCGATACGATGGTGTGTGGCCATGAACCTTTTATGGGTGAGGCGGCGTCACATTTGATCGCCGGAAATGGTCATTCAAGTGTGGTTGAGGTCAAAACGGCTACGGTGATGGCCTTGGCCCGTAATCCTTATGGCAAGGGATGGCACATGCGTTGGATGATCAATCCACGGGTGGTGCGTGGGCCCAAACAAGGGGAGGATTGAGCCCTTGAAACTGTATTTGGTTCAGCACGCTAAAGCCTTAAGCAAGGAAGAAAACCCGCGCCGAACGCTCAGCCAAGAGGGTCTGAACGATGCCATCAAGATGGCGGCGTTTTTGTTTGAGGCCGGATCGATCGCCTGTCTGGAGCGTGGGGAAGGCGGTGCCTGGGCGCTGGCCTGGATGCAGCGGCCCAACATGTTGAGCGAATATTAGCGCCGCGATTTGCCTTTTTTGCGTGACCCAGTCCCGGCATTTTTGGCCGCGGCTTTTGACACCCCGGCACGGTCTAGGCCCAGTTCATGGGCTTCGAGTCGGCGGATTTCGTCGCGCAGCCTGGCGGCTTCTTCGAATTCCAAATCGGCGGCGGCTTTTTTCATTCGTCCATCCAAATCCTGGATGTGCTGCTTGAGGCTTTTACCCACCAGATGGGCATCGCCACTGTCGCCGGTATCGACGGTGACATAGTCTTGTTCATAGACCGAGCCGAGCGCATCGGTGATGTTCTTTTTGATACTTTGCGGCGTGATGCCGTGTTCTTTGTTATAGATTTTTTGTTTTTCGCGGCGGCGGTTGGTTTCGGTGATGGCATAATCCAAAGATTTGGTCATCTTGTCGGCGTACAAGATCACCCGCCCGTCGATGTTACGTGCGGCGCGACCAATGGTTTGCACCAGCGAGGTTTTGGAACGCAAAAAACCTTCTTTGTCGGCGTCCAAAATCGCCACCAGGGCGCATTCCGGGATGTCCAGGCCTTCGCGCAACAAGTTGATGCCGATCAGCACATCGAACGAGCCAAGCCTGAGGTCGCGGATGATTTCGATGCGTTCAAGGGTGTCGATGTCGGAGTGCATATAGCGTACCCGCACGCCATGTTCGTGCATGTATTCGGTTAATTCCTCGGCCATCTTTTTGGTCAGCACGGTGACCAGAACCCGTTGGCCTTTGGCCGCCGCGTCCCTGCATTCGCCCAGCAGGTCGTCGACCTGGGTTGAGACCGGGCGCATGATGCATTCGGGGTCGATCAGGCCGGTGGGCCGCACCACCTGTTCGGTGAACACGCCACCGGTGCGTTCCAATTCCCACGGCGCCGGGGTGGCGCTAACGAAGATGGTTTGCGGACGCATGGCGTCCCATTCTTCAAATTTAAGCGGGCGGTTATCGACGCAGCTGGGCAGACGAAAACCGAATGATGACAAGGTCGATTTGCGGCTGAAATCACCCTTATACATGCCGCCGATCTGGGGCACCGAAACGTGGCTTTCATCGGCGATCATTACAGCGTCTTCGGGCAGGTATTCGAACAAGGTCGGCGGCGCTTCACCGGGTTGGCGGCCGGTCAAATAGCGCGAATAGTTTTCGATGCCGTTGCAATAACCTGTGGTCTCCAACATCTCCAGATCAAAGGTGGTGCGCTCTTCGATGCGCTGGGCTTCCAGCAGTTTGCCTTCGGCGCGAAACCGTTCAACCTGGGCCTTCATCTCCGCCTTGATCTTGGGCAGGGCCTGCAACAAGGTTGGCCTAGGGGTGACGTAGTGAGAATTGGGGTAGATCACCACCTGCTCCAACTCAGCGGTTTTTTCCCCGGTCAGGCTGTCGACCTCTTTGATGGATTCCAGCTCGTCACCAAAAAAGCTCAGCTTCCAGGCGCGGTCTTCGTAGTGAGACGGAAAGATATCGATGATGTCGCCGCGCACCCGAAACGTGCCACGGCCAAAAGCGGTGTCGTTGCGCTTGTATTGCAGGCTGATCAAGGAACGGATCAAATCGTCCTGGGGGATCTCTTGGCCGGGCTCAAGCTTGATCACCATCTCCGAATAGGTTTCGGCCGAACCGATGCCATAGATACACGATACCGAGGCAACGATGATCACGTCGCGGCGTTCAAACAGCGCCCGGGTGGCCGAATGACGCATGCGATCGATTTGCTCGTTAATGGCAGAATCTTTTTCGATGTAGGTGTCGGTGCGCGCGACGTAGGCTTCGGGCTGGTAGTAGTCGTAAAAGGAGACGAAATATTCCACCGCGTTGTTGGGGAAAAACGACTTCATTTCGGCATAAAGCTGCGCCGCCAGGGTCTTGTTGGGGGCCAAAATCAGCGCCGGGCGTTCCACCTGGGCGATGGCATGGGCGATGGTGAAAGTCTTGCCGGAACCGGTAACGCCCAACAGGACTTGGTTTTTTTCGCCCGAATTCAAGCCTTCGACCAATTCTTTGATGGCCTCAGGCTGGTCGCCTGCGGGTTCAAAATCAGACACCAACTCAAACGGATTGCCCGCGCTGATCTTGGGGGCTGAGTGGACTTTGGGGCCGGGTTTGATGAGATCGTTCATACCCATGAGTTATAGGACGAAAGGCGACGTGCGCAAGGGCCATGATCGACTCGCGTTGAGGGCAAATTACGGCTATAAATTGGCTCAATTTTAACAGGGGGAGGGGCGGTGCATGACACATCCCGCACAATTTCCGGCCACAGGGATGCCGGATTCGGACTGGTGGAAGGCCCTATGGCCCGATCCTGAAAGCGTCTTGAGACGTTTGGGCATTGATTTTGGCACCTCGGTGCTGGATTTGTGCTGTGGCGATGGCCACTTCACCGCCCCACTGGCCCACATCGTGGGTGGCCTGGGCAAGGTGGTGGCGGTCGATCTCGACAAGGAAATGATCGAAAAAGCCAAGCTGCGTGCCCATCGTGCGGGCGTTGCCAACGGCATCATTCGCTGGATCGCCTGTGACGCTTGTTCGCTGCAAGAGGTTTTGCCGAACACCCCGGACTACGTATTGATCGCCAACACCTTTCACGGTGTTCCGGACAAACAAAAAATGGCCCGCGATGTGTTTAATGCGCTCAAACCCGGCGGTACCCTGGCGATCGTCAATTGGCATTTTAGGCCGCGTGATGATACCACCGTTTTGGGCCAGCCGCGTGGCCCCAAAACCACCATGCGCATGACCCCCGAACAGGTGATGGACGACGTTTTGCCGGTGGGCTTTAACCTGCACGGCGTGATCGAACTGCCGCCGTATCACTATGGCATCGTGTTCGATAAGCCAAAGGTGTCGTAAAAATTCACTTGAACGGGTGAAAACGTTATTTTCTTCGTTGCCCCAACGCGCGGCGGGCGCTAGCTTGCCACGAAACTCAATCCTCTAAAGATTAGGACCATAAGCATTATGGCTTTTATCGCTGACCGTCTGAGCCGCATCAAACCGTCACCCACCATCGCCGTTTCCACCAAGGCCGCCGAGCTTAAAGCCGCGGGCATGGATGTCATCGGCCTGGGCGCG
>JAESUA010000125.1 GCA_016763255.1 Magnetovibrio sp.
CCACCCGAAAGCACCAAAAACACCATCAAAGAACGGGTCGCCCCGAGCATCGGCGCGACGATGATCATCAGCAATCCGCCCCCGGCAATCAGCAGGATTTCAACCGCTTTACTCCACTGTGGGCGCGATAAAAACAGGTTCGCCGATACCACGGCGCCCAATTCGCGATCAATGGCCAGCGCGTTTTCGACCAACTGGGCATGAACCTCGACACCGGGGATCAACGCATCGATGGGCGTCGATCGGATATCCAACAGGCCCACCGCAGATGTTCCGATAAAAGCAATCTTTCCGGCAATTTTCGATTTATCCACCGTGCCGTTCAAAACATCGGCAGCCGAGACATAAAGGCTGCGATCATGGGGCGCAAAATAGGGCCGAACCTGACCGATGGCGTCCGTGGGTATCTTCAGCCCCTTGGGCTTAACCCGGCTTTTCGGGGCAATACCGACGGCTTTGATGCCAAACGGATCGACCTCGACCATCAAGGTGGAAACCTGAAAACCGACCCGAATGGCTTCGACCGCTAAGGCCGGATACAAATGTCCATCGTGTTTGGTGACCAAGGGCAACTGTCGAATGATGCCATCCAACGACGGGTTGAGTGAAAACATCCCCACGCCCTTGGTGCCCTTTTCCAGCACCGGTATGTTGCGGATCAGGGTCGGCACACCGACCAGAAAATCGGCTGGATCGGGCGTGCCTTTGCTCATTTTGCGAACGGCCACGGATTTTCTGAACGGTTTACCGGCTTTGTTGGGCAACTGATTCCAATACCCGGCTTGGCCCAGCACCACATTGGCCTGCGAAACAATGCGACCGAAAACATCGTCATTGCTTTCTAATTCAAGGATTTTATCGCGCACATCGTCATCAATGCCGACCAACGCTTCCACCACACCGGCCGGATTCATCCGGTCCGGTTCGGCAAACACGATATCGAAGGCGGTCACGGCGACGCCCATGTTGTGCAAGTTGGCCACCAATTTAGCCATCGTCTTGCGCGACCAGGGCATCTGGCCCACTTCTTGCAGGCTTCGTTCATCGATATCGACGATCACCACCATGCGGTCTTCGGGCTTGGGCAAGGGCCGGGGCTTGAAACGTTGGTAGACGTCAAAGCTTTTTTCGCGAAGGAATTCAACGGGAAACGGATCCAGACGTGACAGGCCGATCAGCGCGACAAGCATCGTCATGCCCACCATGCGCTCAAAACTAAATGCCTTTTTTAAGAATTTTTTCATGCGACCTACCCACTTGAGACGACCTGTTCGACAGGAAGGCCCTGTTTTCCGTTATGGTCTTGGTTCCACTAGACAATTTACTCACGTATTCGGTCAAGGAAAATCCCGCAATGTGTATTACTTAAGCCCGATTACAAGCCGATCCAATGATGTAAAAAAACCAACGCCAATGACGTTTAAGCAACATTCATAATCTAAGCATGAAAAGCCACACCAGAAGCCTTTGGAATTGCTCAAAAAAAAGTACTAAAAAATACCGTTGTCCTTTACCCAACGTTAACCTGATTCTATGATGATACTTGCGGATCTGTATATTGGCCCAATATAGTTCCGTGCGTCCTTAATTAGCCTAAAAAAAGGCTTTAATGACAAGCGCTTGAGCGGAGAAACCGGTTTGAACGAAACGGCCGATAAGACACCGAAAAGTTGGCTAAAGCCATTCTTGAAGCCCATGACGCCCGTTTTTCGGGAAGTCGTGGCGATGTCTTTCTTTGTCAATTTGCTGGCCTTGGCTGTGCCGGTCTTCACCATGCAGGTCTATAACCGGGTGGTGAGCAACAACGGCATAAGCACCTTGCAGGGCCTTGTGGTCGGCATGTTCCTGGTGATTTTGTTCGACTACATCCTGCGCCAAGCCCGCGCACGCATTTTGCAAACCGTAGCCTTGCGGGTCGATGTCAACCTTGGCCGCCGCTTGTTCCGCAAACTGATGCGCCTGCCCCTGCAAAGCCTCGAGGCTCAACCTTCGGCTCATTGGACCTCTCTCTTTCGCGACGTCGACGTGGTGCGCAACACCCTTTCCGGCTCGACCGCCTTGCTGGTTGCCGATTTACCGTTCGCAATTTTGTTCCTGATCTTGATCTTCGTCATCGCCGCCCCGGTGGCTTGGGTGCTGCTGATCATGTTGCCGGTGTTCATGTTCGTCGCCTGGCGATCCGCCAGCACCATGTCCGAAGCCAGCGGCGAAGAACGCAAATCCACCCAAAGCCGCGATTCCTTAATTGGCGAAATGATTTCCGGACGCACCACCATCAAAGCCCTGGCGCTGGACCGTTCGATGGAACCGGTGTGGGAAGAAAAACACGCTGAAAACATCGAAAGCGCCATCAACCGCGGTTCCAAGACCGATGGTTTTTCCAATCTTGGTGCCTCTTTGAGCTTGGTCACGTCCTTACTGCTGACCACCGTCGGCGCGCTTGCCATCATCGACCAGCAACTGACCATCGGTGCGCTGATCGCCACCAACATGCTGTCGGGGCGCATCGTCGGGCCTTTGAACCAGTTGGTCGGCACGTGGCGCATGTATTCCGGCTTCATCCAAGCGGTTGAACGCCTTGGCAACATCTTCTTGGTTGATGCCGACCGCGCGGAAAGCGAAGTCACACTCGACAAGCCCAAGGGCCTGCTGAGCATCGAGAATGTCTTTTTTGCTTACACCGAAGATGCCGCCCCTGTGGTGTCGGGCATCACCGTCGAAATCGAACCGGGCGGCATTCATGCCCTGGTCGGACGCAACGGTTCGGGCAAAACCACATTGCTGAAACTCATCCAAGGTTTGTACCAGCCGCAGAAGGGCCGCGTGACCATGGATGGCGCAGACATCGCCCAGTTCACCCGCTCAGAACTGGCCGACTGGTTGGGATATGTTCCCCAAGAAAGTGTTTTGTTCGCCGGTACGGTGCGCGACAACATCAGCTCACGCATGCCCATGGCCTCGGATGAAGCGATCATCAAAGCCTCGACCGAAGCCGGTGTTCACCATTTCATCATCGACCTTCCCGATGGCTATGCCACGGAAATCGGTGAAGCGGGCTCACGCTTATCCGGTGGTCAGCGTCAACGCATCGCCATCGCGCGCGCACTGGTTGGCGATCCACCGGTGGTTTTGTTGGACGAACCATCATCAAGCCTTGATCGTCACGCGGAAACCGAACTCAAAAACACCTTGGTGGAAATCGCTAAGACCCGCACCGTGATTATGGTCAGCCACAGCCCCACATTGCTGTCGGCATGTGACTACCTTTACGCCCTAGACCGTGGAAAATTGGCCCTGGCAGGCCCCGCCAACGAAATCTTGCCGCGTCTATTCGGTGGCAAGGCTCCATCACCCAAGGATGGCCCCGACAAACCCAAAGGTGGTCCCAAGGGACCGGCCGGCCAAAAGCCTACTGCGCAAAAACCAAGCGATGGCGGTGTGGGACAAACCATATCCAGCCCCTTGCCAAAACCGACGCTACACCCCCCGAACGCTCCGCTGCAAAAGGCCGCAGGTGCTCAACCCACACAAGCTAAGGCCAGGCCACAGGTCAAAGCCAGCGTCACCCCACGCGGAAAATCCCCATCCCTGGCCAAAGCGAAGTCGCACGCTCAGGGCCTCGCGCAAACGCTCACTCAGGGCAAAACAAAAACGCTCAAAGCACAGCCTCAGGCTGGGGCAAAGCTCAAGCCAACGCCATCACGCGCGATGCCCAGCTTGCGCAAACCTGCTGCAAAACCAGCCCATAAGGCGGTCGCACAAACGCAGAAACAAACACCCAAAAGAACCACCCCGAAAGCTGCCGTGCAATTGAGGGGCAAGGAAAAACCGCACCTGCGCACGATCAAATCACCGCAGCCTCAAATGCCGGAGAAATCCAAAGATAAGAATAACGTTCGTTCTGCCGCAACCCCAACTTTACGCAGCCCGCGTCTGCTGTCACCCGTGCCGAAGCTGGAAAACAGCGCACCCGACACACCATCGCGTACCCAGCCACAAGCCAACATTAAAATGGGGGCAACTTTACGCCCCACAACGGCAAGCGTACTTAAAGCCTGGGCAGAAGGTGGCATCGCCGCGCCTCAGACCCCACGTAATAGGAACAAGGGCCGCGGTGCGGGTGCTCGTGCGCGCTCGGTCCCGCCCTTGCGCTCCAAGGGTACGGCGGGGGAATAAATCATGACGGCAAATAGGTACATGCCATGACGGCGCAGGCCAACCCACTCGATGATCTTCTGAACAG
>JAESUA010000126.1 GCA_016763255.1 Magnetovibrio sp.
TGATCTCACATCACAACAGGCTGCTGGCGGTGCTGCCGTTTGCGGGTGCTCTTTATAAAGACGAAGCGTACGAACTGTTGGAGTTGGTCTCCATGGAAGACCAAGCCCGGCGGGCCTGTAGCATGTTGGCTTACGGTGATCTCAAACGTCTTGAATTGGCGGTGGCCTTGGCCAACAGCCCGCGGGTTTTGTTGATGGATGAACCGGCGGCGGGCATGGCACCGAATGAGCGCATCGCCTTGATGCAATTGACCGCAGACATTGTTGCCGAGCGCGGCATCTGCGTGTTGTTCACCGAACACGATATGGATGTGGTCTTTACCCATGCGGATCGGGTCATGGTGCTCAACCGTGGTGAAGTGATCGCCATGGGCTTGCCCAGCGAGATCCGCGAAAATGAACACGTTCAGGCGATCTATCTCGGCACCGGTGCGGTATACGATGAAGACGTCGTAGGGAGGGCCTGATAATGACCATGAAACTCGATGTACACAGCCTTAACAGTTATTACGGTGGGGCGCATATTCTCACCGATGTGCACCTGAAGGCCGATACCGGCGAAGTGGTGGCGCTTTTAGGCCGCAACGGCGCGGGCAAATCAACGACCTTTGCCACCCTGGTTGGCTTGGTGCCCAAATGCCATGGCACGATTGTATTCAATGGCGATGAAATCTGCGGCAAACCGACCCACGAGATTGCCCGTTTGGGACTTGGTTACGTGCCGGAAGACCGGCGCATCTTCACCGATTTGACGGTTGAAGAAAACCTTATGGTCGGTGAGCAGCCCGCCCGTGACGGCGTGCGGCCTTGGTCCACCGAGATGATATTCGAATTTTTCCCCAATTTGGCGGAAATGCGCAAACGCCCCGGCGGTCAAATGTCTGGTGGTGAACAGCAAATGTTGACCATCGCGCGAACCTTGATGGGCAATCCACTGCTGGTCCTTCTGGATGAGCCGTCGGAAGGTTTGGCCCCGAAAATTGTCGAAGAAATGGCCAAGGCGATCATCGAAATGAAACGCCATGGCCTGAGCGTCGTGATTTCCGAACAGAACCTTCATTTTGCCCGCCTGATTTCGGATCGTGCCTACATCATCGAAAAAGGCTGCATCCGTTTTGACGGGACCATGAAAGAGCTGGCAGACAACGAAGACATCAGTAATGCCTACCTTGCCGTCTGATTAAATTGCCCGTTTGTTGCAAAAGGCTCTGCTCTAAGAATGGTGCGGGGCCTTTTCAACTGTTGAGTAAACGGTATTCTGCTACTAAAAGTATGTGATATTGAAAGAGGGGATATTTAAGTTGGCAAAAAACAGACGGGCACCGGTGACGGACGAAGCCGAAGACAGCTCCTACATACTCGACGATCAAGTTGGTTTTATTTTGCGTCAGGTGGGGCAGCGCCACAGCATCATTTTTGCCGACCGCATGGTCGATGGCCTGACCCCGACCCAGTACGCCGCGATGGCTAAATTGGATGAACTTGGCTCTTGTTCACAAAATAAATTGGGCCGTCTGACGGCTATGGATGCCGCGACCATCAAAGGCGTGGTGGATCGTCTCGCTAAGCGTAATTTGGTCGACAGCAGACCAGATGCCGATGATGGTCGTCGGCGGATTGTCGAATTGACCCGCAAGGGCCGTGGCGTGATCGAACAGGCCATTCCTTTGGCCCAGGAAATAACGGAAGAGACCCTAAGGCCTCTTCCGCCGGCGCATCGTATTACGTTCTTGAAACTGTTGACCCGACTGCGTTAGTTCGCAAACCAACGGTCGCGCTGCTTGTTGGTGTCTTGCGCCGAGTGACGCGCCGTTTTGGCGGTCGGCGGAAGTGCTTCTTCGACAAAGAAATCGGGCAGGGCATCATCGTCTTCATTAAAACCTGCAGCCTGGTTGAAAGCGTGCTCCAGCTTTAGGGTCTCACGCCCCAATTGTGCAATGAACTCAGGTTTTAAGGATGTTGCGAAGGCGGCATTGATGGCGTCGGTGATGAGCGCCGCGTTGACCTCGGTGACGGAGCGGCCAAAGACGCACAGCCCCAAGGAATCCGCAGCGGCGCTGTTGACCTGCGCGCCTAAGCTAGCCTCGGTGATTTCTTCAGTGGTTTTACCTTTGCAGAGGAAGGACGGAAGGTTGCCTGCGGTGTGGTCGGCACCTTGGGCGGTTAACATCATGGTCACCCCGGTCACTTCGATGACGCGCGGATCATAAGCGCTGAGCGCTTGATTCTTGATCACCGAAATGCGCTTGACCTCAAAATGGCGGCCGACATGGCCGGTGCCTTGGGCATACAAACGGCCTTTGTCGGTGCCCTTGCGGATGTCTTCGAGGACTTCGGCCATAAAGGCTGCGTCGCCAAATTCGCCGACCCCGGCTTCCATCAACACACCGATCATGGCACCGGTTTCGATGGTGTCGATGCCAAGGTCATTGGCCACATCGTTGAGACGCGCGACTTCATCGGGGTGGGTGAGGCCACAGTTGGTGCCCATCAAACCGATGGTTTCATATCCCAAGGGCGAGACCATTTCATTGCCATTTTCGTCGGCATAGATGTTCGAGCACTTGATCTGGCAGCCCGGCATGCAGGCATGAGTTGGTTCACCACCGCGTTCCAGGTTCTGAGTGCGAATGTAATCACCACCCATTTTGAGCGGTTCGATGTTTGAATCCACCAGTTGGCCATTGCTGAAGTTGCGCACCGGCAGGCCGCCTACGGTGTTGGTGAAATCGGCAACGATGGCGGTGCCATACTTGCTGAAGGTTTCGATGGCGGCTTCTTTGCGCAGTAGTGCACCATACTCTTTGACCGCACCGATGAGTCCTTTGCGATCATGGTAGGTCGGCAATTTATGCTTATCGATGACAATCGCTTTAACTTTTTTGCTGCCCATCACCGCGCCAACACCGCCGCGCGCGGCAAATCGTGTCGGGCGGTTTTCCGGATCGCTAAACGCAATGCCTGCCAATAAACCCTGGTATTCGCCCACCGGGCCGCACAGTGCGATGCTGACTTTGTCGCCGTATTTTTCATGGAGCAGTGCGGCGGCTTCGAAGTTGCCCTTGGCCATGTAAGGCGCGGCGCTTTCAAATGTAATCTCGCCGTCTTTGGGGATGCGGATCACCACCCAATCATCTGAAGCGTTGTTCAGGGTTAGGCCACTGAGCTCCAATTGACCCAATGCCAGGGCAAAGGTGCCGCCGGAATTGGCTTCTTTGATGCCACCGGTCAACGGGCTCTTGCAGCCGACGCTCAAGCGGTTGCCGTTGGAGAAGTTTGATCCGGCAAATGGCCCTGCCGAAAAAATCAGCAAGTTTTGTGGTGACAGCGGATCAACCGTGGCGATGTTGCGCTCAACCAGTGTTTTGGCGATGTAATGACGTCCGGCTTTGGCCAGGGTCTCGCCATCCATGTGCTCGGTTTTGATGGATCGTGTGGCCAGATCAATATGAAGGTGTTTGCGCATTGTGCGATCTCCCTGTGGCATTCTAAGTGCCTTTTTGGTTAGGTGGCAGCCGGTTTTTCGGATAACAGTTCACGTTTGCCTGCGCGGCCGTTCCAGTCATCGGCGTCGCCAGGGGCATCGCCCTTGACGGTGATGTTAGGCCATTTTTCGGCAAGGGTGCGGTTGATTTCGATCCATGGCTCGGCACCATCTTCGGTGTCGGCAATAATGGCTTCGGCCGGGCATTCGGGTTCACACACACCACAATCGATGCATTCGTCCGGATTGATGGCGAGGAAATTTTCGCCTTCGTAGAAACAATCTACTGGGCACACTTCGACACAATCTTGGAACTTACATTTGATGCAGTTTTCGGTGACCACATAAGTCATTTGACTTAACCTCGTATAATGTTTGTATACAAATAAATAAGCCATGCTCAAGGTTGGTGTCAAGTTTTGACGTGATATGTCTGTAATGCGATGATTTTATGGAGTTTTACTGTTTGCTAAATTGTGTATTGGTTCGCAATGGCCCGCTTTTGTGATAAGCAATATGCAAAATATATTTGACAGTATGCTAATGAAAATTTATTTGTATACATACGCGTAACGCGTCCGGCTGGTGTTGTGCCACGGCGGGGGCGTGCGACCATTTCTTGGGTGCCCGGTAGGGCAGGCCGTTTGATTAGACAGTGAATAGCAGGAGACGCATAGATGTCCGCTGACCGTGTTGCCTTTAATTGGGAAGATCCGTTTTTGTTGAGCGATCAGCTTAGCGAAGATGAGCGTTTGATCATGAATTCGAGCCGCGATTTTTGTGAGGACGTCCTGATGCCGGGGATCGTTGAGGCGAACCGCCATGAAGTCTTCGACCGTGAACTGATGAATAAGTTTGGCGAGATGGGCCTGTTGGGCTCGACCCTGCCCGAAGAGTACGGTTGTGCCGGCGTCAATCACGTCTGTTACGGCCTGGCGGCGCGTGAAGTGGAACGCGTCGACAGCGGATATCGGTCCGCCATGTCGGTGCAGTCGTCCTTGGTCATGCACCCCATTTATGAGTATGGCAGCGAAGAGCAACGCAAAAAGTACCTGCCCAAGCTTGCGACCGGCGAATGGGTCGGCTGTTTTGGTTTGACTGAGCCCGATCACGGCTCCGATCCCGGCGGTATGAAATCGCGCGCGGAAAAAATTGACGGTGGATACAAACTCACCGGCAACAAGATGTGGATCACCAACAGCCCCATCGCCGACATCGCGGTGGTGTGGGCCAAGCTTGACGGTGTGATCCGCGGCTTTATTTTGGAACGCGGCATGGACGGATTGTCGTTTCCCAAGATCGAAGGCAAACTTTCCCTGCGCGCTTCGATCACCGGTGAAATCGTCATGGACGGTGTGGACGTTCCGCAAGAAAACCTGTTGCCCAATGCCAAAGGTCTGGGCGGCCCGTTCGGTTGCCTCAACAAGGCCCGATACGGCATCGCTTGGGGTGCACTGGGCGCGGCAGAATTTTGTTGGCAGGCGGCGCGTCAATACACCATGGACCGCAACCAATTCGGTCGCCCCTTGGCCGCCAATCAGTTGGTGCAGATGAAACTCGCCAACATGCAGACGGAAATCACCTTGGCCTTGCAAAGCTGCTTGAGTGTCGGGCGGATGCTCGATGAAGGAACCTGCGCGCCGGAAAATATCTCCATGATTAAGCGCAACTCTTGCGGCAAGGCTTTGGATATCGCCCGGGTGTCACGCGACATGCACGGCGGTAACGGCTTTAGCGATGAATTTCATATCATGCGTCACATGGTGAACCTGGAAACGGTCAACACCTACGAGGGCACCCATGACATTCATGGCCTGATCCTCGGCCGTGCTCAAACCGGCCTGCAGGCTTTCTCCGGCGCATAAAGAAGGAAACTGTCATGGGTCCGCTATCTCATCTTAGAGTGCTTGATTTAAGCCGTATTTTAGCGGGCCCTTGGGCAGGGCAAATATTTGCCGATATGGGGGCCGATGTTATCAAGGTCGAACGCCCGGGCAGCGGCGATGATACCCGCGGTTGGGGGCCTCCCTACCTGCAAGACGAACACGGTGAAGATACGTCTGAGTCTGCTTATTACCTCTGCGCCAACCGCGGCAAGCGTTCCATTGAGTTGGACATCACCACAGCGCACGGTCAGGTCGTGATACGTCGCCTGGTGGAAAAAACCGATATCTTGTTGGAAAATTACAAGCTCGATGGTCTTAAAAAATACGGCCTGGATTACGCTTCTCTCAAGGCCGTAAACCCGGGTCTGATTTATTGCTCTATCACCGGATTTGGCCAAGACGGACCCTACGCCAAGCGGGCTGGATATGATTTTTTAATCCAAGGCATGTCCGGTTTGATGAGTGTCACCGGCGAACCAGATGGTGTGCCCGGTGGTGTGCCCGGGGGCGTACCCGGGGGCGGGCCGGTGAAGGTTGGGGTTGCCCTCACGGATATCTTGACCGGTCTATATGGCGTCATCGGCGTCATGGGAGCTTTGGAACATCGCAATCGTACCGGGCAAGGCCAACATATTGATCTGGCCCTGTTGGATGTTCAAGTGGCGGCCATGGCCAATCAGGCCTCCAACTACCTGACTTCTGGAAAAGCACCGGGGCGGTTGGGCAATGCCCATCCCAACATCGTGCCTTATCAGGCCTTCAAAACCGCCGATGGATACATGATTTTGGCGGTCGGCAACGATGGTCAATTTCGTAAATTTTGCGCCGTGGCCGAGTGCCCGGAACTGGCCGATGATGAACGCTTTGTCACCAACAAGGCGCGGGTGTTGAACCGCGATGTGCTGGCACCGCTGCTCGAAGGAATCATGATTAAGCGCAACTCCGCAGATTGGTTGGCGTCGCTGGAAGCCGTGGCTGTACCCTGCGGTCCGATCAACACCTTGGACCAAGTGTTTGATGATGCGCAGGTCAAGGCGCGCGGCTTGAAGGTGGACCTAGACCACCCCACGGGTGGCCGTGTGCCTCTGGTCGCCAACCCCATCAAATACAGTGAAACGCCGATTGAATACAAAATGCCGCCGCCAACCTTGGGACAACACACACATGAAGTATTGCAAGAAGTGTTGGGGATGTCGGCGCAAGACTTGAACGAATTGATGGCTGCGCCGAAACCGGCAGAGTCCTAAAAAAGAGAACTGGGAGCGAACCATGAGTGAGACCAACGATAAACTGGTTATCAAAAACATCGGCCTTATCCTCAGCGGTGATTTGGACAATCCCATCTTGGACGCCGATACGGTTGTCGCCCAAGGCGGAAAGATCACCGCCATCGGCCGGGAAAAAGATATCGATACCGAAGGTGCGATCACGTTGGTTGATGCCATGGGCACGACCTTGGCGCCGGGACTGATCGACAGTCATGTGCACCCGGTGGCCGGTGACTGGACCCCGCGTCAAAGCCAGATGAACTGGATTGACAGCAGTCTCCACGGTGGCGTCACGACCATGATTTCGGCCGGTGAAGTCCACATGCCGGGACGGCCCAAGGATATCGTTGGCCTGAAAGCCATGGCCATTACCTCACAACGCGCCTTTGAAAACTTTCGCCCCAGTGGCGTGAAGGTTCACGCCGGGGCCCCGGTGATCGAACAGGGCATGGTCGAAAATGACTTTAAGGAATTGGCCGAAGCCGGGGTGAAGCTGCTTGGTGAAGTGGGCTTGGGCAGCGTTAAGGCCGGTTATGAAGCCAAGGAAATGGTCGCCTGGGCGCGTAAATACGGCATTCAAAGCACCATCCACACCGGCGGCCCATCGATCCCCGGTTCTGGGCTGATCGATAAAGATGTGGTGTTGGAAGCTGACGCCGACATCATCGGCCATATCAATGGCGGCCATACGGCCTTGCCGGATGACCAGATTGTGTGCCTGTGCGAAAGCTGTGAGCGCGGCATCGAAATTGTCCACAACGGCAACCAGCGTTCGGCGCTTGTGGCGCTGCGCGCGGCCAAAGAACTCAAACAAATGGAACGTGTGATTTTGGGTACCGATGGCCCGGCGGGCTCCGGTGTTCAACCGCTGGGTATTTTGCGTATGGTGTCCATGTTGTCGGCCCTGGGTGAGGTGCCCGCCGAACTGGCCATCTGTTTTGCCACCGGCA
>JAESUA010000127.1 GCA_016763255.1 Magnetovibrio sp.
GCCCTCCGCTTAAAACCATTCCATCACTCGGAAGCGCAGGGTAATGATGATAGGCTGGCAGGACGGTGCCGTTTAAAATCAGGTCAGCAATCACTGGCCCCCCTTCATCATCAATGCAAATAACGGGACAGAGAGCGGCACCAGAAAGTTGGCTCCAATGGTCCGCCGAAAGATGAGGGTGATCCGTAATTAATAAATCTGGATTAACTTTTTCCAGAATATCTTTCATCCCATCCAATAGGCCATCGCCCGTTTCAAAGACCTGAACGGCTGGAAAGTAATTTTGAATATTTACGCCTCGGCCCCACAAGAACAACTCATAGGGTTCACCCATAGCTTTAATAAGTGCATGGATACGTACGATGTGAGCTAGACCAATATTACAATCTGCATCAACGCGGATAAGAATTTTTTTTAACATTAGATTATTTCTGGAGATATACCAACCATTCGTCCTCTATGGTGGCTCCACCTCCCCTTGTTATCGAAGAACGATCAATTGAAATTGATGAGAACTCAGTCAGCATCTTAAGTAAAATTTTCTTGGGAAATAACGTCAAAACACTACCCTCTTCAAACGGCCACGAGCTTTCACCTCCTTGATCATTCAATTTGTATTGATGATTGCCTAAATATGATGAGGATTTTGAGCGGGAGTCCTCTGGCGATTTGACATAAATGAATGCATGGCCACATGGCTTAAGAACACGATATATTTCCTTGAGGCTACGTTCGTAGCTATCGGGGTCTAAATAGTAGAGCACGCCAAAGCTAAGTATTCCGTCGAATAAATCATCTTCAAAAGGCAAGTCATCCGCACTGCAGTGAACTGAGTTTGCCTCAATACCTTTTTCTTTAGCCCAGCTCTCAAAACAGTTTAGAGCAGGAACGGAGAGGTCTGCCATAGTCACATCAATGCCAGATTCAGCCATAAAGATGCTATGGCGACCGCCACCTCCACCTAAATCCAATACTTTATATTTCTTGCTGTCACGCGCCCCAAACGAACGGAACATCCACCGAACAACCAGTTCGGAGGGGTAAGCCGGTACAGAATCATTCCCCTTATGAAGGCTGTCCCAGTTAACCGTTTTCATGAAAACACTTTGCTAATAATTTCAGAGGATTTTTGGATTTTATCGATTGAGTAATTTCGGTCGAGCCAAAGGTTTAAGACACATCCACCCCAAACATCCTTGGCTGAAGTGGGTATTAGATTCTGCGGTAACTCTTTGCTCAAAGAACCATAATTTGTACCCGCATCAATCCCATTACGCCTTAGCTCTTGCAGCAACACCTGCCTTTTATCCTTGACGGTACGGATAAGACGCCAAGGTATCGGTTGCGGCAGGTTCACGGGGACCAAATTGGATTCAAATGCATGCAGGGCACTGTCCCATAGATCCTTAAGCATATTACGATGAGCTACTTCATCATCATATCCATCGAGCGCAACTTCTAAATTTCTTGCCCACACATCAGACCAATTAAACCTAACAAGCTGTCGTTCTACCTCAAAAATCTGATTTAAATCACTCATATTTGATATCGGAGAGTCGCCCCCCGTACGCAATGCACGACGAGCAATCATTACATTTTCCTCCATGGTCTGATTGATCACTGAATGCCGTGGATAATGATATACCTTTTGAGCAATTTCTTTAACAAGCGACAAATCATCACTTAATAATGCGCCACCGCCACCAGCATGGATGACCTTCGCATAACCGAAACTCAACACACTTGCATCCGGCTGAAAACCGACGTTATATTTCGGGCGAATAGCGTTGGTGTCATTTTCTAAAATGAACCAACCCTTTGATCTATATTCCTCTACTAAAACGCCATAGTTTTGAATAAACCCATAAAGGTGTGGGATCATCCATACACCCGGTTGGGATTGGTCCAAAACTTCTCTCAATGTTTCCAAAGTCGGCAAACCCGTTTCTGGTGAAACAGGCACCGCTACGGGTATAGCACCCGCCTCAATGATTGAGATCGCAACAGATGTGCATATATTGGCCGGAATTAAGACAGGCTTTCCTACTGCGACTTCTTCCAGTAATGCACATATCAATGAACGTGCCCGGCCCGCCAGCACAGAACCTTCAAATTGAAACAGGTTCATTAAACGCGTTTCAAGTTGAAACTTATACGGAGTCATTTATGAAGCTCAATTTCTTCAAATTGAGGGTGGCAAAAAATTACCTTTGTAAGTGCGTCACTAAACTCGTCTCGGATTGCATCAAGGATCGCATACTTAAAGAAATCACTCGCTATTAATACTGTCGAAACATCACCTTCCTTAAGACGCTCAGGTGCAACAACAACAATATCTGTTCCAGGCAGCACTTTCCCTTGTTTTCTGGGGTCGCGGTCAACTGCGTAAGCAACCCTATCGGTCGGAATATTTGCTAAATGAATTATACCTGTGGCAATGGAACTGGCACCATAAATAACGATTAACCCTTCATTAGCGGCAAGCCAAGCTGCTAAATTTTTCTGTAATGTTTCTACATATGTTGAAAATTCAATAAACTGGTCTTTGATGTACTGATGGTAAAAATCAATTTGTGGTTTTTGGGGTTTCTTGTCATTTAGCCTGCAAACAACAAACTGCCGGAAATCGCGAATGCCATGGGCAAGCACCTCCCATCCTTCTCGGTTTAGGAGCTGTATCAGGCTGTGTTTTGTGAAATAATGTAAATGTTGGTGATAGAAATTCCCGATAACGTGGTTTTCAAGAGTGTGCTCAATATTCGGTGTCTCTATTAACAGTACACCGTGGGGTTTAAGCACTAGCTCACATGCTCTAAGCAGTTCGGCAGGGTCTGAAACATGCTCAATTAAATGGCGCATGATAACCAATCCAACGGAATTATCTTTGTATAATCCTGCTTCAAAATAGACTGGATTAACCTCTACACCATGTTGCGCTTGAGCAATCTCACCAACCTTGTTTGGCTCAACCCCCCACAAAGGGTGACCTTCAAACAACGAAAGAAATGATCCATCGAAACAACCAATTTCCAGAACGGGGTCTTCCGGTTGGAGGCCGTTGGGAAATGCAAAGTCTAGAAAACTTTTGCAGTCCAGCGCCATTTGATCCGCCTGGGGAATTACACCATTTGGAATGACGCTGGTGTAATCACCTTGATAAACGAAATCCAATGCCGCCGTATTGGGACGTTGAAGAAGCTGAACGTGAGAACAACTAGAACATATTGCGACAGCCAATGGCAGAACAGGGACATTTATTGTACTTGAGCAAGCACTTGTCAGCAGGGGATATTGTTGTTTGAAGAAAACTTGTTCCAAAACACTCCCGCAACACATGCAGTTTGAAACAACCTCTACGTTAATTTTTGTGTCGGTCATATAGGGTCCAATTGATCAATAAAATAATTCTAACGTCAGCTCTAGTGATCTGCGGTTTCGGGTAAATAAGTTTTTTTAATAACAGAACGCATATTTACGTCATCAGAAACTTTTCCCGCCACTTGTCCATAATAGTCTCTCTGCATCTCAGCCCATAAGTCTGGATCCATAAAATGGCCCGTTTCAATAATATCAGTAAACCGAATTCCCAGGTCTTCATCACTACAAGCCATTACTGGATATGGGGCGTAATCATGCCAACATGAAATCATTTTTTGCCCACTAACGAGGGGCTCATAAAACAGCGTTGGGATGCCATCTGCCAGGCATTGATCAGCTAAAGAAGTATATCGTGCGATTACAACATCAGCCATGCCAACTAAGATGTAAGACCGCTCATTCACATCATGCATGTGATCAATTTCAACGTTATTGAGCCCCTTAATATCTCTTACGATATCCGCAAAGACAGGGATGTTGACCCAATCGGCGTTCTTTCCTCTGATGACAAACATGCATTTAGGATTATTTATCGCTAGATTTATTATCGCTTGATAAAAGAGGGTGTTATTTTCCCAAGAAGTGGCAATGTGAAGAGCATTGTTAAATGGATCAACTTGAGAATGACAGTCTAGCGCAATACATACTTTTTCAAAATTGCTAAAACGCTTTTTTCTTTCAGCCATCCCTTCCGCTTGTCGTGATTTAATAATTCGCACCTTAGGATCGCCTGCCACAATGGTTTGATCAACTGAAGCGTTTAAATTTCCCAACACAACTCTCTTAGACAGCTCACCTTGTACAAAGTAAAGGTCCAGTAACGGTGGTCCGGAATCCATAAATGCCATCATCAGTCTGTCTTGTGAAGAAACCACACCAATTCCATAAGCCTGCAATGCAATGCATGCCGGACGTGGGAAAAGATAATCATATCCTAAAAGGGCAACTTTCGCCTCTGATATAGGGGAAAAAGCTTTGTAATAAAATTCAACGGCACAAGCAGTGTTCGTTAACAAAATAAACTGCGACAATTGAGACTTACGTAAAACACCAACACCATTTTCTTTAACAACAGACAAAAATTTTTTAAGGCGTTCAATGAGGCCAAACGGGTGATGACCAACATATATGGCCTTTAGGTCACGGCACGCATAATCATGTTTAATCGTCTCTAAAAGAGATGGATTTATGAGATTGACAAGCTCAACATGAATAATGTTTTTCTCGTATAGTGGGCTGTCGGTATCTAAATCATAATATTGGTCTTTAGAAAACAATTTAGCGTACCCAACACCCTTGTGAGGAAAATAGAGAACATCACGACATGCAGCTGATTCCAACGGCGGGTACTGGTCTGTGCCTGTATCTGCTGAACTTTCATGCCCCTTATTACTGGAAAGAGATTCCGTCAGGATTTTAAATACTTGCATCCCCAAACGAATGCCATGCCCCCAGAAATTTCCGAGTATGAAGGGCCACAAATTCTTAACCCCTACATATTTCTCTATCAACCCATGTACTGGCATTCTAGGTACGAATACATATGCCTGATAACCCATTTGCCTGAAGTAGTTCGAGAGCGCATATGCATGCCCCGATACGAGAATACTTTTTTCAAGTGCATCGTATAGCAGCGTCCGCAACTTGCGCTCAGATTCAACGGGAAAAGGTAAGAGTTTAGTCAGAGTGTCGAAGTGTTTCTGACTAAATGCTAATTCGAAAATTTCATTTGCATATTCGATAGAAATGGCAGCATACGGATTGGTCTTATAACCTGGGAATTGATCACACTGAGCCCAAAATATTTTCAGGCCAGACAGGCGCTTCATCGTTTCAGTTGAACGAAATGCGCCAATAGGCTCCATAACAACACAAGTAAAACTAAAAACACGAAGAAATAAAGCTACGCAAAATGTAAAAGGTGTAAGCTGACGGAGCACAACGACCTTACTTCCCATAGGTGGCATCTCACCGCGAAGTCCTTCGTCGAATTTGCCCAAGGTTTCCTCAAAATCAGCCATCTGAAATGTCAGTCTTATTTGAATTATTCATAAGTGCGTGGATTATTTTCGTCTGTAAACAAGCAAGGAGGTAACGACCTCCGTGTCATCAACACAATTTGAAGCATCCACCAGCGGTCGTATGGCAAAAATTAAATCAAACCCAGACCGGTTAAACTCGTACGTCCAAAACCTAGTATAGCCACCGCCATTTTCGTTGATCACAAACATAACTAAATCGTTGGACACACGGCACACCTCTCGAACGAGGGCAAACGAAGGATGATTGTATTCAACGGTTGCTCCAAAGGTGTAAACACCACTGAACGAGCGATCTGGATGACGTGTAAGGTAACGTTGGAAAATATTGTGATCTAATGTGCATTGATCGTATGTTTTTGGAAACCTTTCCTGAAATGCAACAAAGGCCTTCTTCATGATATCAACGCCGTAAAGCGATGTATGGCCACGATCATATAAAAAATTCAGATGGCGCCCCATGTTGCAGCCCAGGTCCAATATCGGAGCATCTTTATCTCCAACTAATTTTGAAAACAAATCAAGAGCGCTACGGTGATGGGAAGGTATTTCAGAGAAGGCTTGGACATCTTTTGGCAAACCATGTCCGCTGTAAATCCACGGTAATTCTTGCGTCAGGCGTGGCCAGAACCAAAACATGTGACGCAATATTCTTCTCAATAGAGACTCTTTATATGTGCCATCTAAAAGGCTATCGACCTCCTTGTCTTTAATGATCAATGCCCACAACGAGGGGAAATAGAAGAATGTGCTACATACCTTCAGCCAAAAAACCCGCGTGTTCTTAAACCCCTTAATAGTATGAGTATGTTTCATTTTAATGAGATCAAAATCTAATTTATTCATCAAATTTATACCCTGTGTGTCCTACTCAGAACTTCTGCATATCAACTAAACGCTTAAAACTACCATTCATTTTCATTAGTTCATCAAAGCTTCCTTGCTCAATAACCTCTCCATCCTCCAAAACATAAATTCTATTTGCTTTGGCAATAGTTGACAGTCGATGAGCAATAATCAGTGTTGCCGATTTCTTGGAAATTGCCTCTACGGAACTGAGTATCTTCTTCTCACTTTCTGTATCAAGCGCACTGGTCGCTTCATCCATAATCAAAATGTCTGGATTGCGAAGAACCGCCCTCGCCAACGCTAAACGTTGAATCTGTCCACCGGAAAGCATTGCGCCATGCTCACCCACCAAAGTGTCCAGACCATCTGGTAATTGATCAATAAACTCCTGCGAATTGGAAAGCAGACAGGCTTTTTCAATCTCGTCTTCTAGAGCGTCGGGGCAAGCCCATAAAAGATTTTCCCTAATGGTCGCGTGGAAAAGTTCGTTTTTTTGCGGAACGTAACCAATCTTGCGCCTGTATGAGTTTATTTCATATTCATCTAATGGAACGCCATCAATCGATACGGTTCCACTGTCAGGTCTTTGGAAGCCCATGACAATGTCAGCTATGGTGGACTTTCCCGATCCTGATGGGCCAACCAAAGCCGTTATTTTTCCTGGGTGAATTGATATGCTCACCCCCCGAAGAGTTATTTTTTGATCCCTCCCATCATCAGAATGAGGGTAAGAGAAGTTGACATCAGTAAGCCAGATTTCCTTGTTTATCTTTTCGAATTCATTCTTACCAAAAACAATGCTGTACTCATCTATGTTTTTCATGATTGATTGAAGGTGTTCATAGCTTGGGCATAAAGTAAGGATGCTCAGCTTATAGCCTGCAATTATACTCAATGTTCCATATGCTCGATTTATGGCATAAATAATGACCGCAATATCCGCTACGGGAACATCCAACTTCCGACCAACGAAGAATGCACTAACGGCCGCAATAATACCAATCGGGCTATATAGAGCGACCACCAAAGTGCTTAGAATTTGCTGTCTTAGTGATGTTTTTATGAGCCCATCATAGCCTTGCTGAATTTTATTTAGTGCCAATTCCTGGTGCCCAAACCCCGCAATTATACGTAATTTTGAGAAAATTTCTTGTATAGTAGCAGAGTAATGATTACGTGAATCTTTCGCCTTTTCCCCTAATGAATGAGCGTATTTGCCCACTATCCTCAATGGAGTCGACAGAACCAAACCTATGCAAATCGCTACCGTAGTCGTTTCCCAAGAAAGGGAAAAGGGAATAGCAAGAATGACACCGATAAGAATGATGGGGGCGATAGAAAGCGATAAGAAAGTGAATGCTTCACCGACTTTTGTAATTTCTTGGTTCAAGGAGTTGGCTAAACTACCTTGCTTTTCTCGATTCATAAAGTTGATGCTGGAAGATAGTAACGATGAAACGACCTCAACGATCATTTCTCTAATGACCTTATATTGTGTGGAAAATATGTAATATTGTGCACCTGTTTGAACTATAGATTTTGCAATATTCAAGGACACAACAAGAATGAGAAACATCTCTATAGATTCAGGAAATCCTAGATATGCAAATGCGATATTATAATATTCTGTGATCAGACTTTCATCGTTTCCACCCATCAAGGTAGAAACAATGGGGGCAATAGCTATGATAGCTAACCCGTCAAGAACGGTGATAATTATGCCAAGCCCTGCATTAATCACAAACAACCACGGTCGGCGCTTAAGCATCGCCACCGTAAAATTTATAAGCGGGTTCATAGGCACGCCACTGCCAACAAGTCAGAAACTACATTCACATTCATATTATTTTTTAATGAGATAACTTGTACCAGATTCTTTTCCGTAGCGTATACAACGGCACGCTTCGGAGGGGGTTTATTGAAATATCTTTTTAATGTGCCCAGATACGTATTCTACATCCCCGTCCGTCATGGCCGGAAACAACGGGATAGAAAGTGTTGACGCATAGTGCTGTTCTGCGACCGGGAAATCTTCATTTTTGAATTCGCCCATCGCACAATGATACGGATGACGATGCACTGGAATGTAGTGGACTTGAGAGCCAATACCCACATCGCGCAATTTTTGCATCACGTGAGTACGATTTTTCCCTAAGGCATCAAAATCTATGGACATGAGATATAAATGTTGCCCGGAAATCGACCGTAGAATTAACTGTGATTGCGGCAGTTTGACGTGTGCAAGGTCCTCAAAATACATATCGTAATACGATGTAATTTCTCGCCTTCTGGACAGAAATCCATCGAGTTTAGCTAGTTGAGACAACCCTAGAGCAGCCTGTAGGTCGGTCATCCGGTAATTATAACCCAGCCCCTGTTGCTCGTAGTACCAAGGTCTCAAAGTTCCATCATTGTCGAAGGCATCGTCAGAAAGGCGCTCTGTGTCGCGTTCAATTCCATGGCTACGCAACCGACGCAATTCACTTGCCAATTTGTCATCATTTGTTGTGATGGCACCGCCCTCACCCGTCGTAATAGTCTTGACCGGGTGAAAAGAAAACACAGCCATATCACTATGTGAACAACTGCCAATGATATTGCCTTCTATGTCTTCCGCACCCAAAGCATGACATGCGTCTTCAATAATTACCACATCCTCTCCAAGAGCTTCTCTCAGTTGACGAATGTTTACAGGTAATCCCGAAAAATGGACGGGTAACGCAGCTTTAACGGGCTTATCTATGGCAGTGATGTCAAACGATGTCGGCGAAATGTTTAAGGTGTCTGCATCTACGTCAACAAGATGTGGCGTTGCGCCGCAATACGAAAGCGCATTTGCTGTGGCAACAAACGTAAGCGTCGGAACGATGCCTACATCACCGGGGCCAAGCCCCGCCGCCAAGCACGAAAGATGTAAAGCTGCTGTGCCACTTGAAACGGCAATCGCATGGCGCGCCCCGACCCGATTGGCAAGCGCCACTTCAAACTGTTCGACTGCAGGGCCCTGTGTAAGGTAATCGCTCTTTAAAACATCAATTACCGCAACAATATCTGCGTCATCAATGCTCTGGCGACCATAGCCGATAAAAGGTCGGATCAAGATTCACCTTCTATAGAAGCCATTGCCGAAAATTCCTCATCCGTGACCCAGTGAGTATTGTTGTCACTTGAATAAGAAAAACCATCAGAAACCGGCGTCCCTGTTTCGCCACCATAAGTTAATGCATCCACTTCTCCCCAAAGAGGGAAATTAGGACGAATAATATAATAATTCTCAAACTCAACGGTCTGATGTGCTTCGTCCTGCGGGACCATCGTCTCATGCAACTTTTCACCTGGACGAATGCCGATAAATTCCTGCTCACATCCTGGTGCGATGGCAGAAGCAAGGTCCGTTAAACGCATCGATGGTATTTTTGGAACGAACACTTCTCCGCCACGCATTAACTCAAGGTTATTAATTACAAAATTCACCCCCTCGCCCACGGTCAGCCAAAAACGCGTCATGCGCGGGTCGGTAATCGTGATTTTTCCCTGCTTCATTTGTTTTCTAAAAAGTGGGACAACGCTGCCGCGTGAACCAATAACATTGCCGTATCGAACCACCGAAAAACGGCAACCATCGGCACCCGAAATGTTATTAGCAGCGACAAATAGCTTATCCGAACATAACTTACTGGCACCGTACAAGTTAAGTGGGTTAACAGCCTTATCAGTCGAAAGAGCAATAACTTTTTTCACACCGCAATCAATACAGGCGTTAACCACGTTTTCAGCACCAATAACATTGGTCATAATGCATTCAATCGGATTGTATTCGGATGCCACCACTTGTTTCATTGCAGCTGCATGGATAACGATATCTATGCCGCTCAAAGCGCGTTCCAAGCGACTTGCATCTCGAACATCACCAATAAAATACCGCAAATTGGGGGCGTCTATTTCGTTGGCCATATCAAACTGCTTCAGTTCATCACGAGAGAACACAACGAGACGTTTAGGTTTGAAATTGGCTAAAACATACTTGATAAACGCCTTACCAAATGAACCTGTCCCACCTGTAATAAGAATAGATTTCCCATCGATTAAATTCATAATGTAATTCCTTATTGCGGATTGAGCAAAGAAGCAGGTTGCGCCTTAAATTAGCAATGATTGCAAGACATATACTTCATATAAACTGAGAGTCTCACCTTAAGTGAGGTAGTTCCCTAAATCTGGCTCTTGTTAAAGCGTTTTCTGGGCTAAAAAGTTATTTATCTGAGTTAAGGAGGTCAAACAATGAATCAACCATTCGAATGCTCACCTGTTCTTGAAAATCAGGATGTCCATAAGCATTTAAAAATTCCACATTGCTTGGGTTTCCTACAACATCACTTGATCTAACGGTATTATCGAGGAACCCTTCGATAATATTCAAAAGTGCACTATCGCTGCAGGCCACAAACATTCGCTTTTGTAATAAGGCCTCGGCTTCGGGCTGCAGGCTGATGTATCTATCATCAAAGATAGCGATAATTGGGCTATTAGTTGATGCTGCTTGCAATAGGGCTGTCGCAGGAGCCTCGCATATAATCAGATCAAACTGTTCATCTTCGAGCAAACGGGGTAGTGGTGTAAATTGCTCTGATCTCCAATGAATTTTTCTGTTGAATTTAAGCCACTTCCCCAATGGTTTTTTGACCGTTTCAGTTGGTGGGGGTTTGATAACCAAATCAACGTCTTCAAACGACAAGCACAACTCGGCAACACTTTGTTGTAAATTCCAGTGCCATAAATCAGAACCACCAAGTCGCGTATAATATCGATAAAGCCCATATGGTTCTGCCGTTATGTAAAGAACTTTGCGGCGCTTCCGGCCCTTGTCATTTGTATTTTCATTGCTACGTACTACGCCGTTCGAATGATATAGTTGCACAAGATCTCGACGTCCAATTGAGTACATTTTGGGCGAAGCATTATAACGATAATTCACGTGCCGATGAGCTTGATGCTTAAAAAAGGTATTTACGCCAGGGCCATAGCTGAAATACGCACCCGCAAACAACAGATCATAATACCAAATTATAGGATCGTCGCAATATCCGTTCGCTCCGCCATGCTGTAGCACCACGACTGGTAGCCCCATTTGTTTTGCAGCAACCGCCAACGTGACAAACGTAGGATGTATGATTGCAACGCTTAGAACTGCATCAGCACCAACTTGCTTTAGGTATGACTTTACCTTTCTAAGGTTGTCACGGCTTTCCTGATGGAACGTTGTTAGGAAATAAAGGATCTCTTCCTCAACTATCCAATACGCTGCTTTGCCTTTGATTTGAAAGAACAAAGACAGCTCTTTTCGCACCTCATCGCCAAAACTTTTGGGTACATCCTTAACTTTTTTTTGAGAAATAAATGCAGGTGGTGGCAAAACCGATATGCCACGCTTACGGATATATTGAGCTTCCTGTTTTGACCATTGAGGAGTCGCGACGATGGTTATTGAGGGCGGTGAAATGAAATTTTTAAGCTGAGTTAGCTTAAGGCGAGTAGCTCTAACTACATTTTTTATTTTTTCAAATACCCGCACACGGTGTGGCTTAGGGTTTGATTGATTGCTTGCTGGCAAAGCATGAATGGAAACATCCAGACTTTGACAAACAAGTTTAATAGAATTTGAAAAGAAGTTTTTATTTGGCTGAATATGCATCCTATCCATTGCAACTTCATTGCATAAAACGAACGCAACGACATCTGGCTGCAATTTTGAAACGATAGAATCAATTGCCTCTACCGTCCAAGTAACTTTGTCGAGCAGTTGTTTAAAATAAAAATGGTAATAATCCGCAGACAAGTTAGGGGTTAATGATTCTGCATCTTCGTCTAAAAACTGGTCAATAACCTCACATATTTTACCGACTACAGCGATGTTTTCTGAACCACGTAAATGCCAGCTTTCCTGGCTATAGAAATCATCGACAGTTTGATGCTCAATCCCTCTAACGTATGCAGAAAATGTCGCTTCTTGTGTTAAAGCGACTAAGACCACCTCGTCACTGATAGTTTCAAAGTGTTTAATGAGCAATTCAAGTTCATCTTCACTCGCAAACAGGCCAAGAGTTTTATTTTGTTTTGTCTGCATCAGATTTGAAAAAGCGATGTGCGCCTGTTAGTAGTAGTTAAAAATGCATCAAAATGAATACTATTCCCTGAAGCATGGGCCATCAAATTTATAATCATTTTTTCGTACCGATGAACGTAATATTTTCGGTTAGTTCATGCTTCACAAGCAATTTTTTGTAGCTCGCGCCAACATCGGCCAGCCATGCATTGAAATCGTCGCGTACTTCATCAGGCAGATGATTGGAAAGCGGCAGTTGCGGCTTGCCCATCCCCATAAGGCAGTTCGGTTGTGGACCGTTTTGATAAATCCAATTCATGTGGTTCGTGAAATTGTAGTCTTGAACGTATGTCAGCTCCCCTCTAAAGCCACCTTCTCCCATAATCTGAGTCAACGACTTTGGTGTGAAATAAAACAGATGTTCCGAATGATAATAAAAGGGCAAATAGGCGCGATTGTCATAGACCGACAACAGCGGGTCGTAGAGGCAAGGCACTTCAACAACAACAACGCCGCCTGGTTTTAGGTATTCGCGCAACAACTTGATAAAGGCAATTGGGTCGGGGACATGTTCGAGTGTCTGAAATGCACAGACCACATCAAAACTTTCTTTTTCCA
>JAESUA010000128.1 GCA_016763255.1 Magnetovibrio sp.
CAGACGGTAATCTTGGTCGCCCTGCAGCTGAGGTGATCTCAAAAATCCGAACAAGACTGTGACCTATATTGTTCGTCTCAGGGAAGAGGCGGAACTAGACTTATCTGAAGCGGCATCCTGGTATGAATTGCAACGTTCGGGGCTTGGAGACGAATTCCTTGAAGCCGTGCTCTTTACGCTGAATTTAATCGGCGAGAATCCACAGGTCTATCCCGTGGTTCACCGCGAAACTCACCGCGCGGTCGTTTCGAGATTTCCGTTTGTAATATTCTATCTCGTGGTGGATACCGAGGTTACGGTACTATCGGTCATGCACGGTAGTAGGCACCCATCGCGATGGAAGACGCGCGCCTAACACACAGTTGGGGTAATCCAATTAAGGTCTAGGCATTTTTTTGCGTTCGCAAAAAAACATGGTGAGGTAATTCATATTAGTCACCCTCATTGTCGGATCGACAAAAAGTAATGACCCCGTCTTTTTGTGCACCGTAGTTCGCTGGCTTGCCCAGTGATTCAAATAATTCCATTATTGGCCCGATTTTTAGTGTGTTGTCAATCAGGCCAAGCTTGTGATTACCCCAACCAATATTTAGACTTGCCAATCAAATACTAAAAACCAGGTGTTAAATATGCCCAAGCCCTTAACCCTCGAAGGCATCCGGGTCGTCGAAATTGGCCAGAATGTCGCGGCCCCTTTTGGAGCAATGATTTTAGCTGATCTCGGTGCCTCAGTAGTTAAAGTCGAATCTCTTAGCGGTGACGATGCCCGGCACTACGGTGCCAAGGTGGGTGATCATTCGTCCATTGTCTTTGAGGCGTTTAATCGCAATAAAGAGGCAATCAGTCTGGATTTGTCTCAGGAGTCGGAACGGGAGTGGCTACGGAATTTCATAGTTAAAAACGCTGATGTCTGTATTCAAAGCCTGCGCCCTGGTAAGGCTGAAGAGATGGGGCTAGGTTCGGATGAACTATTGGCGCTGTCGCCTGAACTGATTTATTGCAACCTCGGTGCTTATGGCAGTGAAGGGCCGCTCAACGAACTGCCGGGTTACGACCCGATGATTCAGGCCTTCAGCGGCATTATGAGTGTTACCGGCGAGGCGGATAGAGCACCTTCGCGAGTGGGGGTGCCGTTCGTAGATTTGGGTACGGGTATGTGGCTGGCAATCGGCGTGTTGGCCGCCATCAACCAGCGTCACCAGACGGGTGAAGGCGGGGTGGTAGATGTGTCGCTATTCGAAACGGCTCTGGCCTGGATGACGATGCAATTTGGTATCAATGCGGCAACTGGGGTGGTGCCAAAGCGTGCGGGGTCGGGGATTCGTGGCGTTGCACCCAATAAAGCCTTCGACACAGCGGATGGTCAAATCATGATTACTGCCCTCAATAATAAGTTATTTTTCTCCCTAGCCGATGTCCTTGGGCATCCCGAATGGAAGGATGACCCTGAACTGGCGGATGCCCGCATTCGTGGCAAAAATCGCAACAGGGTTAATGACATGGTTCAGGAAGTACTGTTCACTCGAAGTCGGGATGACTGGGTCAAGATATTACGCCTGGCGGGTGTGCCCTGTTCGCCGATTCAGGACACTGCCGAGGTGTTGGCTCACCCACAAACCAAAGCCATGGGCATGATAGATACCAGCGAAGAACTCCCGGTAGTACTTTCGGCTATCCGCATTAATGGTGAACGGGCAGGCGTGCGAACTAAAGCGCCTGCGCGAGGGGAACATAATCAAAAATATAGGGACAAAGACTGAACACGACTTAGACCGTGGTAGAAAATGCCATGGCAAATAACACGCGCCGGGAGCAAAACAATGACAACGTTAAGTGCAGAGATTCAGTCTTTTAGAGAGCAGTTTATGGCGAATGTGCCCGATGAGGTGGTTCAGACGTTGCTTGGTGAAACAGAGAAATTGGTAGCGACCGGCATCGCCGAGCGGGCGCTTGGCGTGGGTGATAAATTTCCTGATGCTGAGTTGATCGACGCTCACGGCAGTGACGTGTCTCTCGGTGAGCTGCTAAAAAATGGCCCCACGATTATCAATTTTTATCGGGGTGAGTGGTGTCCCTACTGCAACCTGGAGATTAATGCGTTCCAGCGGGCGCTTCCAGACATCAGAGCCAAAGAAGCACAGATGGTGGCGATCAGTCCTCAAGTGCCGGACAAATCCTTGACGGTAGAGGAAAAGCATAATCTTGAATTTCCCGTCTTAAGTGATATTGGTAATAAACTGGCCAGGGACCTCGGTCTGGTGTTTGATCTGTCGGAAGCCCTGAAAGTGGCTTATGCCAATTTCGGTTTTCCCCTGCCTGACTACAACGGTGACGAGAGCTGGACCCTGCCGATTCCAGCCACTTACGTGGTCGATAAAAATGGGCTGATCACCTACTCATTTGTCGATGCAGATTATTCACAACGTGCTGAACCTGAGGAAGTACTCGCTAGTATTTAAGTGGTATTTCTGGTGATTGACTTAACTGTTAAATAGCAGGTCTCGGGATTTTTATAGGCGCGTAATTCTTGTCGCTTACTTGTTGAATTTCAGCTCCTTAGCTACTATGTGCGCCCTGTCTGATATCCAGCCTGGTATAACTATGTCTCTATTTGATTTTGCCGAGGGCCGCGAAGGCTACTACGGTGATTACGGCGGTACCTTTTTGCCGGAAATTCTCACCGCGACCATTGAGGAGTTACGGTTGTGCTTTCGCAGCTGTAAAGAAGATCCGGCCTTTTGGGCTGAATTTGTCGAACTTATGCGTACCTATTCAGGTCGTCCGACGCCGGTCTCATATCTCGAAAATCTTTCCAATAAACTGGGCGGAGCGCGCATTTTTGTTAAGCGCGAAGATCTCAACCATACGGGTTCTCACAAGATCAACAATGTGATGGGTCAGGGACTCATCTGTAAACGCCTGGGCAAAAAACGTGTCATCGCTGAAACGGGCGCAGGTCAGCACGGTTTCGCTACCGCCACCATGGCCGCACGTTTTGGATTTGACTGCAAAATTTATATGGGTGAAGTGGATGTGGCTCGGCAGCGTCCTAACGTATTCTGGATGGAAAATCTTGGTGCCGAGGTAGAGTCGGTGACCGATGGTCAGCGCACATTGAAAGATGCCATTAACGAGTGTCTGCGCGACTGGGTAACCAATATGGGCGATACCCATTATGTGCTGGGCACCGCCTGCGGACCTCACCCCTTTCCGGAAATGGTCAGTTTCTTCCAGTCGATTATTGGTAAGGAAGCCCGGCAACAAGTGATTCAGGAAGCCGGCAAGCTACCTGATCGGATCTATGCCTGTGTCGGGGGCGGCTCTAATGCCATCGGTATTTTTCAGGGATTTCTGGATGACAACGTCGAGTTAATCGGGGTCGAAGCCGGTGGAATGGGTGTCGGTTCTGGCTTGCATGCGTCGCGGCTTGCCTACCATGATGCCTCGGTGGGTGTCGCCCAGGGTTTTAAAACCTACTTCCTGCAAAACGACGACGGCAATATGCTGGAGACTCACTCCATAGCGGCGGGCCTGGATTACATCGGCGTCAACCCAATATTTGTTGACCTATGGGAAAAGCAGCGAGTGCGTTTTGAAGCTGCGACCGATGAGATGGTGCGCGAAACACTGAAGCTGGTGATGCGCACCGAAGGTTTGATTCCTGCGCTGGAAAGCACCCATGCTTTTGCCCAGGCGGTACTTGAAGCACCGAAGATGTCGAAGGACCAGGTGATTCTTATCAATCAATCCGGTCGGGGTGACAAAGATATATTTACCGTCGCCGACGCCATCGAAGACGAACACTGGAAGCAGTTTATTAAAGACAAGGCAGTAGAATATGGCGCTTGAGCCAGTGTCTCTAGAGAAGTACCTGCGCGACCGTTTGCAGCACAAAGACTTGCTGTTGATGACCCATGTGGTGTGC
>JAESUA010000129.1 GCA_016763255.1 Magnetovibrio sp.
CAAGGGTCTGGTAAATCGCTTACTATGGTCTGGCTGGCGAGAGCGCTTGCTCTTGATACGGGGTTGGTTAACCCTCGTACTTTGCTTGTTACCGACCGAGACGACCTTGATAAGCAGCTTGGGAACACATTCACGGCTTGCGGGCTACTTCCCAAACGCGCCGAAAGCGGGCGGCACCTTGCGAAACTGCTTAAAGAGGGCAGTGCGTCGATTATAACCACCCTTATTCACAAGTTTGAGAAAGCTTGGGTGGCTAAGAAGTTTAGTGATCCGTCTGCGGATATATTTGTTTTGGTGGATGAGAGCCACCGTACCAATTTCGGCTCACTGGCAACACAGATGCGCCGGATGCTGCCAAATGCCTGCTATATCGGGTTTACGGGAACACCTTTGCTGAAAAAGGACAAGAACAACTTTGCCAAGTTCGGCGGGCTTATTGACCCGCACTACTCTATTAAACAGGCCGTGGCCGATAAAGCCGTTGTCCCGCTTCTCTATGAGGGGCGGCATGTAGAAATGCAGCAGAACCAAGCTGCCATAGACCTCTGGTTTGACCGCCATACCCAAGGGCTAAGCGTAGAGCAAAAGGCCGACCTTAAGAAGAAATACGCCCGCGCCGAAATGCTGACCAAGACTGACCAAGTGGTGTATATGCAGGCTTTCGACATTAGCGAGCATTTCCGCGCGAACTGGCAAGGCACGGGATTTAAAGCCCAACTCGTTGCCCCAAACAAAGCTACGGCTCTGAAATACCAAAAATACCTCAAAGACATTGGGTATGTCAGTTCCGAGGTTATTATCTCTGGCCCTGATGCGCGAGATAATTATGAAGAAGTGGGCGACGACCCTAATGACGTTGTTGGGCGGTTCTGGCAAAAAATGATGAAGCGTTTTGGTTCTGAGGAAGAATACACCAAACAGATCATCAACCAGTTTAAGCATGGAGAAGACCCCGAAATTCTTATTGTGGTTAGCAAGCTCCTGACCGGCTTTGATGCTCCTCGAAATACAGTCTTATACATCTGTAAGAGATTGCGAGAGCAAACCTTGCTGCAAGCCATCGCGCGGGTAAACCGCCTACACGAGAAAAAAGACTATGGCTATATCGTGGACTATGTGAGCATTCTTGGGGAGCTGGATGATGCTCTAACAATGTATGACGCTCTTGAGGGGTTTGATGAGGCTGACCTTGCAGGGACTTTAACCTCGGTAAAAGAAGAAGTTGCCAAACTACCGCAGCGTTACTCCGATTTATGGGACATCTTCAAGGAAATCAAAAACCAGCACGACGAGGAAGCCTATGAAGTCCTATTAGCGGACGAAGCCATCCGCGAAGATTTTTACGACGTATTGTCCTCTTACAGCAAAACCTTGGCAATAGCCCTCTCCACAGGTCATTTTGTGATGACAACGGATGAGGCGCAAATAACAACCTACAAAAATGATTTGAAGCGCTTCCAAAACTTACGCCACGCAGTTCGGCTGAGATATGCCGAGGCGGTAAGTTTCAAAGATTATGAGCCGAAAATTGAAAAGCTCCTCAATACGCATATCCAAGCAGATGAGGTTCACCAGCTTAACGAGCCTGTAAACATTTTTGACCAGGAAACATTTAACGAGATGAAGCAAGGCCGTGGCCTTGGCGAGGATAAAACTACGGCAGCGAGAGCAGACACGATTGCCCACGCAACAAAGAAAGCCATTACGGAACGTATGGAAGAAGACCCAGCGTTTTACACCAAGTTTTCCAAGCTTATCCAAGATGCGATTGATGATTTCAGAGCCCGCCGCCTCTCTGATTTGGAATACCTAAACCGTGTTTCGGAAATTCGCGATGATGTGGTTTTCAAAAAGCGAGACAATATACCTGATGAAATATCGGGTGATGATGAAGCCAGCGCCTATTACGGTATTCTACTTCCATTCATTGCGAAGAGTGCCAATACGGCTGATGAGGCAAAAACCATATCCGCATCGGTAGCGCTGTCTATAAAATCTATCATAAGCCAAAATCTTAAAGTTGACTTCTGGAACGACGAAAACGCTATCAAGCAAACCCAAAATGATATTGACGATTTCTTGTATGATGACTTGCGAGACACTCATCAAGTTTCCCTTAGCATAGAGCAAATGGACGAAATTATAGACAAAACCATGCAAGTGGCGCGGCACCAACAATGCTAGACATTATAGCTCAAACTCGTTCGGTGGAATATGGTAATAGTACGATTTCTTACAGGCTCTTATTTTGTGACAGAGAGACATTAGAAATAGCCGTTCACCCTGATAAGTCTATTGTTGTCAAAAGCCCTTACGGAACCCTAGAGGGTAAAGTTGATGAGGTTGTCCGCAAACGGGTTAGATGGATACGGCGACAAATTCGCTTCTTTGAAACATTTGAACCACGCGCATTACCCCGCACTTATGTTGCAGGAGAATCTCATTTGTATTTGGGACGAAATTATAGGCTTTCGTTCGTTGATAATGCACAGGAAGTTAAGCTCGTCCGAGGGCGGTTCCTAGTCCCAAAAAGAGAGGGTGGTGTTGATACAGCGCAAAACTTACTGGATACTTGGTATAGAGAAAAAGCCAAAATAACTTTCAGCGCAATATATGAGAACGCGTGGCGCAATTTCCCAATCACGGGTCTTTCCAAGCCAAGCGTTAACATCAGGAAACTAAAAACACGTTGGGGCAGCTTAAGTAAAGCTGGAACGCTCACGCTAAACATTGCTCTGATTAAGGTTCCTAAAGACTGCATAGAGTATGTTATTGTACATGAACTATGCCACCTCATGCATCATGACCACTCTTCAGCTTTCTATGATTTGCTTGAAAGAGTCATGCCTGAATGGGAAAGGCGAAAACGTAAGCTAGAAATGTCATTGGCGTAGTTTTGGAATTTTGCTTCAAGATTGTTAGGATAAATCAACGCTCTCTATGTCATAGTTCATTAACTTTGTTAAAAGTAATCGTTCGTTGACAATTCGCAATGTCATCGTTATATGACATTTAAGAAATGGAAAGTAGGGCAAGGTTATGAGCAACCCGCGACTTAAAAACACACGAGACATTGGTGCGCTTATTCGTCGCCGCCGTAAGGACATGGGTATCGATCAGGCAGGGCTTGCGAATAAAATTGGCGTGAGCCGCGCTTGGGTGATTAAGGTCGAGCGTGGTCACCCCAATGCGCAAATCGGTTTGGTGCTGCGCTTGCTCAATTATTTGGGCGTGCCGTTAAGCGCGAGCCTTGATGATGTGAACGCAGATAATCGCGGCAAAAATATTTTAGACGAAGTATGGAAAAAAACAGTAAAGCCGATGCCCGTTGGTAAGCTTAAAGGGCAAGTGGGAAGTCTCAAAGGCATGCCATCCAGAAAGCGTAAATAGCCATGAGCGAGCCTCTATTAGTTTTATTGGACGGCAAAATTTGCGGAGAACTGCAACGCTTGCGCGGTGGCAAGTATGAATTCACTTATGCGAATGATTGGCAGGGCTTTCCACTGTCCCTCTCCATGCCGATTGGGGGCGGAAAATACACGGGCGAGGTCGTCAGTAATTATTTTTGGGGACTGCTGACCGATAACGAGTTTATTTTACGGAGTTGGGCAAAGGCGGCGCAAATATCATGGCGCAATCTATTTGGCCTGTTAGCCGAGGTCGGGGAAGATTGCGCGGGCGCGGTGCAAGTCCTCACGCCAGAGAAATACGGCAACATAAACGCCCGCAAACGTCGGAAGCTGCAATGGCTTAGCGAAGCGGATATAGCCGAGCGCCTAAGAGAGCTTGGCAAAGACCAAGCCGCTTGGCGCAGGCCAGACGATATTGGGCGGTTGTCCTTGGCGGGAGCTTTACCCAAGACCGCGTTCTTATTTGAGAAAGGTCGTTGGGCAATTCCAAGCGGCCATATTCCAACCACCCATATTTTTAAACCGCCTATGCAAGGCCTAGACGGGCAGGCGGTGAATGAGCACATTTGTTTGCGTCTCGCCCAAAGTATCGGCCTACCTGCCGCTAACTCGCAAGTGATGAACTTTGAAGACCAGAGCGCGATTGTGGTTGAGCGCTATGACCGCCTGCCTACGGCGAAAGGCAAATATCAACGTTTGCACCAAGAGGACATGTGCCAAGCCTTGGGCCTTTCGCCGAACTTGAAATATCAAAATGATGGTGGGCCGAGTGTTGGCGATATTACGGGCTTGATTAGGAATGTGTCGAGCCGTCCCGATACGGACGTAGAGGTTTTTATCAAAGCGCAAATGTTTAACTGGCTCATCGGCGGCACGGATGCCCATGCTAAAAATTATTCGCTTTTACTGTTGCCCGGCGGCAATATCGGTTTGGCACCTCTTTACGACATTACGGCCACGCTTCCATTTTATGAGCATGAGCAGCCAAAGCTGAAACTTGCCATGAAAGTAGGCAAGCACTATGCGCTACGCCGTATTAGCGGGCGAGACTGGAAACGGCTTGGCGATAGTGCGGG
>JAESUA010000130.1 GCA_016763255.1 Magnetovibrio sp.
CGCTCACGCACTACAATTTGGCAAACGCCCTACGTATCCAGGGCAAAATTGGGGGCGCGATCCAGCATTACCGCCAAGCCCTGGAACTTCGCGGTGACTTCGCCCAAGCCCACAACAATCTCGGCCTTGCCCTGATGGCCATAGCACAACTTGACGAGGCCAAGACCCAATACCGCAAGGCCCTCGACCTGCAACCAGAGTTTGCCGATGCCGCCAACAATTTAAGCTGCGTACTCCTTGATGAACATGATTACGACGCCGCGATTGAATGGCTCGAGCGCGCCCTCAAACATTCTCAGCATGCATCGGTTCTGTACGGTAATTTGGCGTATGCGCTGGTCATGAACAGATCATGGGATAAAGCGAAAGAGACCATCGATGCTGGCTTTAAAGCATCGGCACAATCCGTTTTACTCAACGTCGCCTATGCACAGTTTCTCAGTGAGAAAAAAGAATATAAGCAAGCCACGGATTTGCTGAGCAAACTGGACGTTTCCACAGCCATCGATAAAGAACGCAAGCTCTATCACTATGAACTGGGCAAGCTCTATGACCGCCTCGGTGACCCAGAAGGCGCCCATCGCCATCTTCTGGAGGCAAACCGTCTTGCACAAAATGAAGCGGGCCAAAACGGCATCCTCAAGGACCCATACCTTCAGCAGGTCGAAACAATCTCAAACGCCCCCCTCACGGTCACCACTCAGAAAACACCAAATGACCAGGCAACCCCGGTTTTTTTGGTTGGCTTCCCGCGTTCCGGAACGACCCTTCTTGATCAAATCATCGACACCCACCCGGGTTTTGCGACCCTCGAAGAAAAACCCTTCATCAACAATATTGCCAAAGCTGTATCCACATTACCAGGCGGCTACCCCAACGCCTTAGCTGATCTCAGCAACGCGCAACTGGACGATTTGAGAGCCGATTACTGGACAGCGGTGCACGGAGAATTGGAGTTGCAAAAATCCACCACCCTTGTCGACAAGCTGCCGCTGTCAATTATCCACGTCGGCCTTATCCATCGTTTATTCCCAAATGCAAAATTCATTCTGGCCATACGCCATCCATGTGACGCCTGCCACAGCAGTTTCATGCAGAATTTCCTCATCAATAGTGCCATGGCTAATTTCTTCACGCTCGAAGAAACCACCCACCTCTATGTGAAAGTTATGGACCTGTGGCACAAATATTCACAGGGCCTGTCGATCGATTTTCACATGGTGCGCTACGAGGACTTGGTCAAAGACTTAGAGGGTGAAGCGCGCAAACTTTTCACATTTCTCGACCAGCCCTGGGACGATGCGGTGTTGGCCTATTACGAACACGCTCGAAAGCGCAAAACGATCTCAACCCCAAGCCGTGCTCAAGTCGACAAGCCGATTTATACCGATGCCGTATACCGATGGAAACGCTATGGCAGCGTCATGAAAGGACCGGCAAAAACTCTTAAACCTTACATAGATCTGTTCGGTTATGAGTAAAGTCGGGAACGAAAACCGATAGGGTTTTGCTTAACACGCCGGGTAAGATTATTGCAGGTTGAAAATTGTCGCGGGCTCAAGCGTAAGGGCCAGCTGAAAATGACCATCTGGGTCATCGCTTGTTGAAAGAACCACGCCAAACATTTCTATCGTTGTATCGATCCCCTGGCCTTCAAGAAGAGCCTTATATTTCCCGACCGGGTATAGCCCCCAACTTCTGGTCTGCAGAACGCCTTCATGAGACGGCTTCTCTTTCATCGCAAAGAGACTGTCGGGGGCGTTAAAAAGACTTTCCAGCCTTGATGCAGGCGAAGGCTCTGCCCAGCGCCGCACAAAAATTGTACAGACGCCATCGTTTTGCAAGATCAAAACGGCACGCCCAATCTGTGGGGGCAAAGCCCACCCGTGTCCTTCCGATTTATTGAGAAAGGATTTTGCATAGGCCGGCGGCAGTCGAGGAAGCTGTAATTCCTGCTTTAATTTCAGAATCTTGCCGGGATACTTTAGGCACGTCTTGGCAAAAGTCATGACCAGAATGTCCATGCGGGACAAATCATTCGCGGCCCGAGATGGGCCCGCAGCCAATAAAAAAGCCCCCAAAATACTCAACAAAACGATCTTCATCACCATTCCTCCTCCGCCCAGAACGTCGCAGCAGCCATAGGCTATCTGAGTATTGCCTCACTCTCCATATTGAGGAGCGCGTGAAACCATTACAGTACGAGACTGTTTTTCAACTGCTTGACCGCAAGCCGCGCCAATTCATCGCAACGTTCGTTTTCCGGATGGCCTGAATGGCCTTTGACCCAGTACCATTCGATGTCGTGATCGCCCAGCGCTTCATCCAAGCGCATCCACAAATCCTTGTTTTTCACCGGCTTTTTGGCGGCAGTTTTCCAACCGTTTTTCTTCCAGCTGCGCATCCATTTGGAGGTGCCGTCTTTGACGTAGGTGCTGTCGGTGTAGATGGCGACCTTGGCGACACCGCGGTTGAGTTTTTCCAGTCCGATGATGGCGGCCATCAATTCCATACGGTTGTTGGTGGTGTCGGGCTCAGAGCCGGAGAATTCTTTTTCCACACCCTTCCAGCGCATGATGGTGCCCCAGCCGCCGGGGCCGGGGTTGCCTGAGCACGCACCATCGGTATAGATCTGCACCACATCGTCGGTCATAAATTATAGTCCAATCCATAAGCGCCGGGGCCGCTGACGGCCTGATGAAAGCGCAGTTTTTTCAAATATTCCAGGGGGTCTTTGGGCGTCACAAAAGCATTGTCCGGGGTGTTCAGCCAATCATACATGCGGGTCAGCAAAAAACGCATCGCCGCACCACGCGCCAGCAGCGGAAGTGCTTGCATTTCGGCATCAGACAAAGCCCGCACCTTGCGATAGGCGCGCAACATCTTGCGGGCCTTGGTGGCATTAAAATCGCCGTGACGTTCGAAACACCAGGCGTTCAAACAAATTGCCAAATCGAAGGCATATTGGTCGTTACAGGCGAAATAAAAATCGATCAGGCCACTGAGGTTCTCGCCGCGAAAAAATACGTTATCGGGAAACAGATCGGCATGGATCACGCCTGCGGGCAGATCCGTCGGCCAGTTGGCTTCCAGTACATCCAACTCGGCGCTGAGCTCGGCGGTGATGCCCGGCTGGATCTCCTCACCGCGGCCTTCACAGGCGTCCAACAATGGCCGCCAGCTTGACACACTCAGGGCGTTGGGGCGGCTCAATTCAAAATCGGCACCCTGCACATGCAGATGCGCCATGGCCTGTCCGAGACCGGCACAATGATGATTTTGGATTCGCTTGGGCCACATGCCGTTCAAAAACGTCACCAGCGCCGCCGGACGGCCACTCAGCTCACGCAGCACTTCACCATTTTTTGAATGCACCGGCGTCGGACACGGCACACCGCGTTCGGACAGGTGCTGGGTGAGCCCCAGAAAAAACGGCAAGTCCTTCGGATCAACGCGTTTTTCATACAACGTCAAGATGAACGAATTTTGCTCCGTAATCAGCAAAAAATTTGAGTTTTCAACCCCTTCGGCGATGCCTTTGCAGGACAACACCTCGCCGATACCATAATCGGCAACGAAGGCGGTGAGATCGTCGTCGGAAATTTCCGTGTATACGGCCATGTGCGCGCAAAGTCCTTAAATCGTCGAATGATGCCAACAAATGAATAAATAGCATGGATAAGTCAAGATGCACGGGTGGACAGACTCTGCCCATGGAATAGTATGGGGATACGATCCGACTTATAAGGAATGAAAATGAGCCCAAAAGGGCCTTTCGTCGTGTTTATAGCTCTTGGGATGATCGGTGCTGTCCACACCACTTGGGCAGCGAGTGTATCTCCGCGTTCAGCGGCTTACCTAGAAAATCTCGCCACGTTTGAGACGGCCGCCGGTGCCGCCTTGGATAGCCAAGAACCCAGACGCCTGAGCGCCGCCAGTAATGTCGTGCGCCGAATCCAAGAAAGCTTGGCCGATGAAGGGTTTTATTTGGGGCCCATCGACGGACGCTATGGCCCCCAGATCGGGGCCGCGATCAGGGCCTACCAAAAAAGTGCTGACTTAAAAGTCGATGGCCAGGCCACCGAGCGACTGGCCAAGGACTTAGAAACCGGTGGCCAAGTCAGCAAACTTTTAGGTCGTCTGGAAGATTCGCGTAAAAAATCCACCGCCGCCGCGCGTGACGCATTGCTGGCCAACCCCGACACCCGCAATTTGATCATCGGCGCCGAAGCCGCCGCACAAGGCGCTCCTCATGACAGCAAAGCCTGCATGGCCAATCCCGAACCGCGCTGCCTATTGATCGAAGCCAGCGCCAGCGCCCGCGACATCGACAAGCCGGAAATGCGCGACTGGGCATTGGGAGAAATTCTCACCGCCCAAGCCCGCGCCGGTTTTGCAGACGACGCCGCCCTGACCACCCG
>JAESUA010000131.1 GCA_016763255.1 Magnetovibrio sp.
CATGGTGCCCCATCAGGTGATGCTGGGCTTTGTGAATGGTCTAGCAATCGTGATTTTCCTCGCCCAACTTAGCCAGTTCCAAATTCAGCTGCCCGGCGGCGGTTAAGAATGGATGAGTGGCATGCAACTTTATATGATGCTCGGTCTGGTCGCCCTGGCCATGGCGATCATGCAATATCTGCCTAAACTCACTCAAGCCATTCCCTCACCCCTGGTGGCGATTTTGGTTGTGACCGGCATTGTGCTGGGCTTGGACCTTGATGTGCGCTCAGTGGGGGACATGGCCTCTATCGCCGGTGGTCTGCCTGAATTTGCCATACCTGCGGTGCCCCTGAGCTGGGAAACCCTGACCATCATCTTCCCCTATGCAATCATTTTGGCGGCGATCGGTTTGATCGAAAGCCTTTTGACGCTGACCGTGATCGACGAAATCACCGATACCCGTGGTCAAGGCAATCGCGAATGCGTCGGCCAAGGGACCGCCAACATCGTCACCGGATTTTTTGGCGGCATGGGTGGCTGCGCGATGATCGGTCAATCGATGATCAACGTGAATTCAGGCGGCCGGGGCCGCACCTCGGGCATTGCTGCGGCGCTGTTCTTGCTGGGCTTTATCTTGTTTGCCTCCAGCCTGATCGAAATGATCCCGCTGGCGGCGTTGGTCGGGGTGATGTTCATGGTGGTTCTGGGCACCTTTGAATGGTCGAGTTTTCGTATCCTCCACAAGATCCCGCGCGCCGATGCGTTTGTGCTGATTTTGGTGTCCGGTGTGACGGTGTTTACCGATCTGGCCATCGCCGTGATCGTGGGCGTGATCGTATCCGCGCTGGTTTATGCCTGGGGCAATGCCTCGCGCATTCAGGCCCGTACTTCACTCAACGATCAAGGCGGCAAGGAATACGAAATTCAAGGCCCGCTGTTTTTTGGTTCGGCCACCGCTTTTCGCGATCTGTTTGACCCGGAAAATGATCCCGATGATGTGGTGGTAGATTTCCGTCTGTCGCGTGTGGCCGATCATTCAGGCTTGGAAGCCATTGATACCTTGGCGGAACGCTACCAGCGTCGCGGCAAACGCCTGCACCTGCGCCACCTCAGCCCGGAATGCCGCAAGCTGTTGCACCGCGCCAAGGATTTGGTTGAGGTCAACGTGATCGAAGATCCGAGTTATCACATTGCCACGGATGATCTGCCTTAACGGTATTTATGAGAGCCGCCATATAAAAAACGCCCCCATTTGCATGGGGGCGTTTTTTGTATGCGATAGATGAGCCGAGTTAGTCGAGAGTGACCAGGTCTTCGGCAGCCATCTTGCCATTGCGCTGTTCTTTCAGTTCAAACTGAACCTTCTGGCCTTCGTTGAGGGCCTGAAGTCCGGAATTCTGCAAGGCAGAGATGTGAACAAATGCGTCGGTACCGCCTTCATCGGGCGTGATGAAGCCGTAACCTTTGGTGGTGTTGAACCACTTAACAATGCCGGTTGCCATGGGTACTCCTTAAAACGAGGCAAAACGTGATAACGCCCTACGAACCAGTGCAGGGTTTGGTGTTGCGTCTTCAAAAGGCCTGACTAAATGCGTGTTGAGCGCAACAAGAAATGACGAGATAAAGAAAGCAACGTTAAAAGTTATACGTTAGTTTTTACAATTTTGCACCGCCTGTCTAGACCTTCGAAAATATTAAAAATTGAGAGTGTTGTATTATTTATGGTGTGTGAATTTAATTAAGATGTTGATTTTATTCGTTTAATTATACATAAAACGCATCCAATAAGGGTATTCTGCATCATGCCTGTTGGTGTAAAAAATACATCTGATGGTTGATTTGTGTCATGTTGGCCGCATTGAGGCCCGCTTTCGACACCATTGAAAGTCAGTATTGATCCATATTTAACAGCATTTTGAAGATGATTTCAGGTGCATTGTGGGCTAGATGAGTTCAAACTATCGTCATTAAATCCTGCACTACAGTTGCCCCCCATTAATCGACGGACGACCGACTATCGTGGACAGATTTCGACCTTTACAAAGCAAGGATGCGGCTGAAGAATTGAGCCTAGGTTTGGCTCGTAAGTACTTTGTGTATATCTTTATCCCAATTGCTGCCGTGGTTTTGCTGGCATCTTCACTGGTCTTTGCACTGCAGGTGTATCATGCGCGTGAAGCCATCGGAGACCGGGAAGAGGCCAAGGTTGAGATTGCGCAGTTAAACGTTCGTGAAATTTTCAACACCGCCGTCAGCGATCTTAATTTTCTTGTCGAAGATGACGACTTACTGAGCTTTGCGCGCAACCCTTCCGAGGAAAAACGTAAACATTTGGAGCGAACTTTTAGTCGTTTTTCCGGGGCAAAAAAGATCTTCGGCCAGGTTCGCTTTATCGACGCTCAAGGTGATGAACAGGTGCGGATCAATTTGGTTGATCGCACCCCCGTAACGGTACCTTTGGCAAACTTGCAAAATAAAAAACACCGCTATTACTTCCGCGATGCGCTCACGCTCGCACCAGGCCAAATATTTATGTCGCGCCTTGATTTGAATATTGAAAACAATAAGGTTGTTGTCCCGTATAAGCCGATGATCCGCTTGGTTGCACCGCTGGATATCGATGGTCAACGCTACGGTGTTGTGGTGTTGAATTACCTTGCCGAAAACTTTTTGGGCCATGTGCGGCGCACCTTCGCCCTTGATCATAGTGATGGATTTTTACTCAATGGGGACGGGCAGTGGTTGATCGGCCCTTCTCGTGACCTTGAATGGGCCTTCATGTTTGAGCGCGGCGAGCGTTTTCAAGATATGTACCCTGATGCATGGGCGTCGCTTTTGGCCGGGGACAGCCGGGCCCTAACCAGTCGCGGCATGTTCACCATGATTAAGGTTAAACCACCGCAAAATGTGGTGGTGACGGAAAATTCAGACCCGTATTGGGTCTTGGTCTCGATGGTTCCGCTCAACGCTTGGTACAATGATCTGCTTGTGGATTATATTGCAGAAGCGATTGTTTTGCTGTTGGTCATTATCATCCTTGGTTTTGCCAGTTGGCGCATCGCCCATAACAAAGCCCATCGTGAACAAATGGATAGCCTTTATCAACGGCGTTTGGTGGACGCGTTGAACGAAAGTGAGCGGCGCAACACGGCGGTGGTCGAAGCGTCTGACGATGTGGTCATGACGTGCACCGAATCAGGTTTCATCCGTCATGCCAATCAGGCGGTTGAACAGGTCTTTAATGTTGCCCAAGTTGATATTGTGGGGCGCGAAATTGCCGAGTTTTTGATGGAGCCGGATATTATCTCGATCCGTCAATCGGATGGTCAGCGCCGATTGCGCGAATGTGAGCGTTTTGAAACCTATGCGGTGCGCGGATCTGGCGAAGGGTTTGCCGCCGAAATCACGGTGACCCCGATCCAGACCGATGGTCATACGCGTTTCTCCTTGTTTATTCGTGATATCACCTTAAGGCGCTCTTACGAAGAACGTCTCAAGCGTTTGGCCAA
>JAESUA010000132.1 GCA_016763255.1 Magnetovibrio sp.
GGGCTGGTCAGCGTTGGGGCCAAACACATGGGGGAAATGGCGAGGTTGAATTTTGCCCAACATCACGTTGCAATCGGTCACCGCCAACGGCCCGCCGCGGCGATAACTGGCTGGGCCGGGGTTGGCCCCGGCGCTGTCGGGTCCAACCCGAAAACGCGCCCCGTCAAAATGTAAAATCGACCCACCACCGGCGGCAACGGTGTGGATGTGCATCATCGGTGCACGCAGGCGCACCCCCGCCACATGGGTTTCAAACACCCGTTCATATTCACCGTGAAAATGAGAGACATCGGTGGATGTGCCGCCCATGTCAAAGCCGATAACTTTGTCAAAACCGGCCAAACCCGCGGTGCGCACCATGCCGACCACGCCGCCCGCCGGGCCGGACAGGATGCTATCTTTGCCCTGGAACAGGCGTGCATCGGTCAATCCGCCATTGGATTGCATGAACATCAAGCGCGTGCCGGACACCTCGGCACTGACCCGATCGACGTAGCGACGCAAGATCGGCGACAGATATGCATCGACCACCGTGGTATCGCCGCGCGACACCAACTTCATCAACGGGCTGGCCCGATGACTGGTGGAGATTTGATCAAAGCCAATGTCTTGGGCGATCTTGGCGGCACGTTGTTCATGGGCGCTGAAACGATAGCCATGCATGAATACGATGGCGACCGAACGAATGCCCAGCTCATAGGTGTCTTGCAGTTGTTGGCGCAAGGCCGCCTCATCCAGTTCTTCGATCACCGCACCATGGGCGGTGACGCGCTCATCGGCTTCGATGACACGTTCGTGTAACAGATCCGGCAAGTGAATGTTGCGCTCAAACAAATGGGGGCGATTTTGATAGCCAATGCGTAACGCGTCACCAAAGCCACGGGTGATCACCAACGCGGTGCGTTCACCCTTGCGCTCCAACAGTGCATTGGTGGCGACCGTGGTGCCCATTTTGACGTGCACGATGGCGTCCCCAGGCAATACGGCATCGCTTTCAAGCCCCATTAGACGGCGCATGCCTTCAAGCGCCGCGTCGGGGTACTGTTCGGGGTTTTCACTGAGCAGCTTTAACGTCGCAATGCAGCCGTTGGGCATGCGTGCGGCCACATCGGTGAAGGTGCCGCCGCGATCAATCCAAAACTTCCAACCTGATTTTACATCCATGCAAATAATTTAAAGATAAATCGCCTGTGTTAAAAGGCCCGCGTTAAAAGCATGGAGTGACTCCATAAAAAACCGCCGGGGTTTTGGCCCCGGCGGATGGTCATGAAATGGTGTCTTATCTGATTGGCGGCGCGTAGAGCAGGCCGCCATCTCGCCACAGGCTGTTCATCCCACGGGGCATGCGAAACGGCGAATCGGAACCGATATTGCGGGCAAAAATCTCAGCGTAATTGCCCAGCTGCTTGATCACCCGGTAGGCCCATTCATCATCCAGACCGAAGCCTTTTCCGAGCCCCGGTTCCACGCCTAAAAGACGCAGAACCTCGGGGGAATTTGAATTGGCCCTCATATCATCGACATTGTCGCTGGTGATGTTGAGCTCTTCGGCGGCGATGGTGATCAGGGTGACCCAAGACACCAAGTCGCGCCATTGCGTATCGTCACCGCGCACAGCCGGGGCCAAGGGTTCCTTGGAGATGACCTCAGGAAATACGACAAAATCATCGCTGTCATCCAAACGACCGGCATGCACGGCCGCCAACGCGGAACGGTCATGGATCGCCATTTGGCATCGTCCACCAAAAAATGCCCGCCACATGCCATCCATGGTTTGAAGGGGCACCAAAGTCCATTTCACTTGATTTTGTTCTATAAATTCTTCGAGATTGGCGCGCGCCGTTGAGGTGGGCCCAATGGCGCACACGCGAACACCTTTGATGGCCATCGCTTCTTTGAGGTTTTTTGCACCAAGTTGGGCATGGGCGATAAAACCTTGACCATCGAAGAAGTAAATATTGGGAAAATCAATATTGCGCTGCGTATCACGTGAAAAAGTCCACGTTGAGCCCGCATGAAGAATATCGATGTCGCCACCTTCAAGGGCGTCAAGCCAGTAGTTGTCGATCTGAATGGCGTTGGCATCCCCCAACACGGCGGCACCGACCGCACGGCAAAAATCGACATAAAAACCCGTCCATTGGCCGTTTGCGCCGTGAATCGAGAACCCCGGGACACGGTCCGTCACACCGCACTGTACGTAACCGCGATCTTGCACCAATTTGAGAGTCGATTCGGTTTTTCTCCCATCGGCCTGTGCACCGGTAACGCACGCCATGACCAACACTGCGGTAGCACCCATTACTCCTAATAAACGCTTCACGGCAGCACTCCCATTTTCCCTTTTCCCCGGAATTTAGGCATAATCCCCCAGGAGAAGGAGTTTCATATGATCTCTTTTACCGTTAGTGATACTATCCAAACCGCAAGTTCATCAAGGACCAATGAGAATGACGGCCAAGGTGGGGCAGAACAAGCATACGCCAATGCACGGATTAGCGTTTGTGACGAAAACGCAATCTGCGATTTCAACCAAGCTTTTTCTTGCGCTTGGCTTCATCACCATCACCGCGATCATTGCGGGTGCCGCGTCTATTCTTGCGTTACAACGGTTTCAAGAAAATTTCGACCTTCTTATCAATAAAGAACTGCCGACCCTGACCGACACCACACATATTAGCCAACTTTCCATGAGTGTCGCGGGTCGTGGCGCAAACTTAATCTTGTCACCCAACAGCTGGACTCGCATCAACCTCATCGCCCAGGTCGAAGACGATGCCGCATGGTTGGAAGAAATCGTCAATCGCATTTCGAAAGACACCCTGTCCGGCAACCGCAAAGAAGAACTTTTACACCTCAAGGAGAAGCTCTTCAGTACCTACAACACACTCAACACCTTGACCGAAAACCGCATCATTTATGCCGAACGCCTGATCAAAATCGATCAGGGCATGCAGGAACTCCAAGAAGACTTGGTTTCAGTCCAACTCACCACCAACCTTCCCGACGGCACGTTTATTCCTTCAGGCCCACTGCATCAATGGAATGCATCCATTCATTCGCTCATCTTCATGATGATGAGCACGACACGCCTCAAGCACACTGCGCCGCTTGAAAATATGGAAAAACGTGCGCACCGCAAATTGGCCCGTGCGCAAGGACAATTCGCTTACCTGCCAAACGAAGCACGCATTGACGGCGAAGATATGCTTGAGCGGCTTGTGGGCATAGCGTTTGGTCGCAACGGGTTGTTTCACATTAAAAAGCTAGATTTGGATACCGGCAACCAGATTAACGCTACATTGCGCTTAGCGCGCACCATTGCAGAACAATTTATATCCGCATCCGAACTCGCCACCCAAGATATTCACAAGATCATCGCCGATACCAATAAAGACACCAGCCGATCCATGGATATTACGCTGCAGGCGATGATCGGCTTTATCTTGGTATCTGCGTTTGTCGCGGTGACGACCTTCCTCTATGTCAGCCGCACGGTATTGCGACGCTTGGTCACCTTGCGTCAATCCATGTTGGCCCACGCAGATGGTGAACTGGCCACCATTGACACATCCGGTGATGATGAAATCACCGACATGGCAAAGTCCCTGAAATATCTGGTCGATACCCTGCATTCACGCGAAGCCGGATTGATGATCGCGCGTGACGAAGCCCAAAAGGCCTCCATCGCCAAGACCCGTTTCCTGGCCGCTGCCAGTCACGATTTACGCCAGCCATTGCAAGCCCTAAACCTGTTCATCTACGCCCTTGAAAATAAAGAAACCGATCCCGAAAAACGCGAGATCATCACCTTGATCCGCAATTCACTCGACAGCCTCAAGGAATTGCTCAATACACTTTTGGACATTTCAAAGTTGGAAGCCGGTGTGGTGCAACCGGCCCTAAAGGACTTTGCCGCGGGCCCAATGATCGAGCGTATTCGTTCTGAGTTAACGGCCGTTGCCTGGGCCAACGATCTTGAATTGCGCACTGTGGAGAGCAGCGCCAGTATTTTTTCCGATCCATCCCTGCTCGCGACCGTAATACGAAATTTGGTCGACAACGCGATCAAATACACCGAACGCGGCCGCGTCCTGGTTGGTTGCCGACGACGCAAGGGCAAACTGCGTTTTGAGGTGTGGGACACCGGCCCCGGCATCCCAGCCGACCAACGCGACTTGATATTCCAGGATTTTTATCAAATCAACAACGAAGCGCGCCAACGCACCCAAGGCTTGGGACTGGGCTTATCCATCGTGCGCCGCATGTCTGATCTTTTGGGCTGTCGTTTGGGTTGCCACTCGGTCCCCGGAAAAGGATCCGTGTTCTGGGTTGATGTGCCGCTTTCTGAAACCCGTTTTGTCAGCGAAGAAGTCTTCTACCCAATCCGCTTAAACCGCGGCGATGCCCATATTGTTATCATCGAAGATGATGAACAGGTGCTGCTGGGACTTAAGTCATTGCTGGAAGGATCGGGTTACACCACCCAAACATTCCTGACCGTAAACACCAATGCCATCCGCGACGCATTTAGCGGCGAATCTCCTCCCCCGGACTTAATCATTGCCGATTATCGCCTTGATGCAGAAATGACCGGTGGAGATGCCATCGAGATGATTCGTACAATATTGGCCGCAAAGGTCCCCGCCATCATCATCACCGGCGATACGGCGCCCGAACGTCTGCGTGAAGCCAAGCAAAGTGGCTTCCCCATCTTGCACAAACCGGTGATGCCGGAAGAACTAATCGCCATGGTTCATCAGATCCTGTCCGACCAAGACGACGAGCAAAATTACAGCGCAACCCTCAAATATCGAGAGCCTGAGGCGCGTACTGATACCAAGCTGCAAAATTAGCGAACCCTAGAGCAAACTTAACCTAGCCCAATACTGGCGCGTGGGATCAAGCCCAAACGCATGGCTGAATAGGCCGCTTCGGTGCGATTGGTCGCATCCATTGCACTGATGATGGCCGAAATGTGAACCCGCACGGTGTTTTCCGAAATCCCCAGTTCGCGGGCAATTTCTTTGTTCGAGTTGCCCCTGGCCATAAAGCGCAAAACTTCCAGCTGGCGCTGGGTTAGATTAGGCAAATCAGAATTTCCGACACCATGAGCGGATTTACCGTAGCCGGGCGGCAGGCATATGCCGCCGGACAAAACGAGGCGAAGGGAATTCAGCATCACCTCACCGCTGGCTGATTTGGGAATAAACCCGCGGGCACCCAATTCCATTGCACGTGAGACCATGGCCTGATCTTCCATCGCCGACAAGATCACCACAGGCATGGTCGCATTCTTGGCGTTTATGGCCGTCAGGGCCTCCAAACCACTGCCTTCGGGCAGGTCCAGATCCATCAACACCAGATCGATATCCGGCGCACCTTCCGCCGCCTGAATGGCTTCGCGTCCGGTACCGGCTTCCAGCAATTCAATGCCTTCTTCCATCTGTCTTAAAACCAATACAAGTCCAGCGCGAACCAGCTTGTGATCGTCAACAAGGAGAATTTTCATTCGATTTCCTTTGGTCGGGCCTTCCCTGCGCCCGGGATCAATAAATCATGCAGTTGCATAACCCATTGTCAAGAAACTACTTGTTCTAGAAACACCATAATGACCGCCCATAAAATAATACAAATAGATTACGCACTTCGTCTGTACGGGGAATGTACCATATTTCCACAATGGTTAGAATGTACTTGTGTGTGTTCATTGGTATGCGTCCCCATTCGCGTAGCAATGACATCTCCACTTTGGAGAGCAAGGGGTCTATATCTTAACGCCGGCGAGGTATCCCCTCACCGGCGTCTTTTTTTGGCCATTGTAGCTGAACAATTTATTCTGCGTGAAATGAAATACATACATCACAAAATCAACTTTTAGATGTGGACCACCCAATCCAAATCGTCAATGAAAACCCCCACAGCACAACAACCTAAAGTTGCTTATTAAATATGTAGGTGGATCTGCTTTTAACCACCACCTGAGAGCATGGTGTTCTAGAGCGCTCATTTAATGACCGCATCGAGCCACAGCTGATATGTCACATAGGTAAAACCGCCCCAACAAAGCCCATCGAGGGACAAGTCATGCAGCACCATCCAGATGGCGGTTTTTTTTGGACTCAAGGCATTGCGAATATTATATGTGCGCAGACGCCATTCCCCTTATTGCTTTATGGGGCTCGAATAATATTATCACACCAGTGATTTGGGCGCAGAGGGGTGAACTGCACATATTGTGACTGAATGACGTTGTAATCATTGAACTGTGATTTCTGGGCGTCGGGCTCTATGGGTGAGAAATAACAATCCAATATATCATTGGTGGTGATGGCCTTGGGCAACACTCAAGAACGCACCGAACTGGTATTGCTACTTACACGAACATATCAAGTCCAAGCCTTCGCCGATTTTTTCCGACGCCTGGCCGACGAGCGATCTTACAAATCTGCCATGGCCTCACAGCGGGCCTTTGAAATTTTGAAGAAATGGGCCCGAACGCGATCAGCCACTGGTCCGCGTTTTTTTTGCAACGCGCTCAGCAGCTGATCCCCCTTCTACCTAACTTAATGCGCTTTGACGGCGACGCCGAC
>JAESUA010000133.1 GCA_016763255.1 Magnetovibrio sp.
AGCCCTCACCGTGCGCAAACGTGACACACAACCGACCTTGTGGGCAGCAACCCAAAACAACATGGGCAGCGCGCTTTTTTTGCGCGGGCGTATAAGCCGTGACGATCAATTTTTCGAAGAGGCCCTAAATGCCTTTATGGATGCCCGCGAAGTTTACCAGCAATTGGGTCTGTCGCGGATGGTCGAAATCACCGAAAAGAACATTGCCCACGCCGAAGAACGGCTGCCCGAAGGTGCCCCCAAGGGCGTTAAAAACGACCCGGCCATGTGGTGGCTCGAGGAAGAAGACGATGCAGCCGCCAAAGACTGATTTTTAAACGGCAATGCGACGCGACATGTAGGCGCTGAGTAGCGAGGCCAGACCTAAAAACGTCACCGTGGCGATCAACTGCCACATCAACAGCAACGCCGTTGCATCGGGCGGATGAAACAAACGAAGTCCCACCGCACCCAGCGCCGAGGCGGCCAAAGCGGCCAAAGCGATGGTCATGGTGGGTGACGTCAGCATGCCGCGTTTAAGCAACATAACCATAACGACTGCCGGTGCCGCCCCCGTTGCCAATACCGACGGATAACAAGACCAATGTGGGGCGAACGAAAACAGTTCGGGACCGATCTGTTGAAACAATTGAAAACAGCTTTCGCCGACCAAGCCCAACCACGTGATGAACGGCAAGACCGGTAACATCCACGCATTTTGACTGCGGCCCGGCTGGGCACAGCACAACGCCGCATAGCCGGCGCTCAACGCGGTGATCAAGATCACCCCCAACTCGACCAGGCTGCGGGCGTTGGAAAGACGCTCAAAAGCCAAGGCAAAGGATAAGCGCTCGCCCATGAGCAGGGCAAAGGATTGCTGCTCGACCAACGCGCCCATCACCAACGAGACCGGCAAAGCCAAAGCAATCCAGCCCAACAGGCGCTTGCCCGGTGAGGCCATGGGCTTCACCGGGGCCAAGTCTTGGGACAAGGATGCGATCAGATGCTCGGTCGAATTGTTCATAATTTTCACTACAGCTCTGGTTCGGTGGCCATTTGTGCACGCAGACTCTTTAAGGCCCGATGCATCGCCACTTTCAACGCCGCCACCGACATACCGCTGGACGCCGACGCTTCTTTAAGGCTCATTTCACGCAATTTCAACAAATCCACCGCGATGCGTTGTCCGGCGGGAAGGGTGTCTAAGGCACGCTTCAATTCATCACCCAGCGCAAACACAAGGTCGTCCTCTGGGGATGTATTCGTTTCATCGCACAAAAAGGTTTCAGGATATTCGTCGACCAGGGTCTCGCGCGCGTTCAAACGATACATTTTACGCAACGCATCCACGGTGCGGCGCTGGGCAATGGTCGAAAGCCACGGCGTGAACGCCATGCTTGGATCATAGGTGTGACGATTTTTATGCACCGAGATCAAAACTTCCTGAACCACGTCTTCAATTTTGTCGGGATCCTTGAGGCGCTTGCCGATAATCGCACGCAGTAACGGCACCACGGCGGCTAGCAGCTTTTGATAAGCCGCACCGTCGCCGTTTTGGGCCTGGGCCATCCACTGTGACCACCTGCGATCTTGCTCGCGCTTGTCTTGGCGTTCGTCCATCGGGCTCGCTTATGAGGGTTCCAAGAACCGTTTCGTCTGAAATCAATGTACCCCATTTCCAATTGGAAGCGAATACGGAGGGTGAACGCTCATACCTCGCAGTCCGCCAACCTCTCTTTTCCCCGACCCTGGCCCAAGGCTCAAGTTCTAAGTGCCCAACACTCAGATCACGCAAAGATCCCTGAGAGTTGCAGAAATAATTGCACCACCATGTAACCAAACCGGGGGCACCGACGAAACCTATCTCGAAGGCCGTCCCGTTCAGTTGGCCACCGTTCATTTTGAAACATTCAGCTCAAACATTTCAATTGGGAGATTAATCTGTGAACTCTATCTATAAAAAAATCATGCCGCGCACGGCCATTCCAGGCGTCCTCGGCGCGGGTCTGATCTTGGCGACGGCCAGCTCTGCAATGGCTGGCAGCGCCATCAACCCATCAGCCCTCAAACGGGCCGACACAGGGCTTTTGCAATTGGCGGCCCTGAAAAATCCGTGTGGGGCGAAAAATCCCTGCGCGGCGGCGGAGAAAAATCCCTGTGCGGCAGCAGCCAACAACCCCTGTGCCGCAGCCGCGGTGAATTCCAAATTGGTGATGCGGCCCAAGGGCACCAAACTGATGCAAGGCAATGCCGCCGCATTGATCGCCGAAGGAAAAGCTTTGTTCATGAGTGAAAAGCTCAGCACCAACGGCTTGTCGTGTAATTCCTGCCACAGCGAAAACGGAGCCTTCGAAGCCTCCTTCGCCAAGGCCTATCCGCACCGGGTGGAAATGGCCGTTGAACAAGGCGGCATCACCTCTGTTGCGCTCGACGAAATGGTTCAGTTCTGCATGGTCGTGCCGATGGAGGCCAAGCCCTTGCCCTGGGCTTCACGCGAATTGGCGGCGTTGACGGCGTATACCGCCGAGCTGCAAAAAACCTTCGTTGCCGATGCCATGGCCAATCCCTGTGCCGCCAAGAACCCCTGCGCGGCGAAGAATCCTTGTGCCGCGAGCAACCCTTGTGCGGCGAGCAACCCCTGTGCAGCACATTAAACCCGGCACCTTTTTAAGGCTTTGAATTTCATCTCTGTCAGTTCAGCACGGGCCCCGGTATTGTGGCCCGTGCTTTACGTTTAACAAACCGACCTTGCGCACGGGAGGGCCCATGAGCCGCACCACCATTGATCATTTTCAAACATTGCCCCAAAGCGAACTTGAAGCCATGCGTGACGCCGGCCAATGGGTTTTGGAATGCCACCGTATATTGCACAAAACGTCGGATAATATTGTCGGCGAGGTGTTGCGCGGTAACGGACCGTTTATCGAACTGGACCATTTTCCGCCGGGTGACGTCCATGATGCGGCCACCCACAGCCAATATTATTATCACGCCCACAGGACCGGCGAACACGGCCACTTTCACACCTTTGTGCGCGGTGCTCAGGCCGCCACCGTGCAACCGGTGGCCCAGTCGCAGATGGAGTATATGGATGAGCGCGACGATACCATCTGCCATTTGATCGCCATTTCCATGGACAATGCCGGTTTTGCCACCGGATTGTTCACCACCAATCGCTGGGTCACGGCTCAAAATTGGTTCGACGCCAACGATACCGTCGGGCTGTTAAATCAGTTTGAAATGGATCTGGCACCGCCATCTTGGCCGCTCAACATCTGGATGAGCAACATGTTGCGGCTGTTTCGCCCACAAATCATCGATTTGATTCATCTGCGCGATACAACCGTCGCCGCCTGGCGCACCGATCACTTAAACACTGACGTGTTTGAAGATCGCGGTTTAGAGATCACATCTCAAACCCCAATATCGGTCGAACACCAGATTGCCTTGATCAATCAAGCCCTGGCATAAGCTCAAACTTCGAAATCTACCTTCAGGCTGCCGACACCATGATCCGATTCGGATATGACCATGAGCCCCTGATCTGTCCGTGAACGAACCAGCGCATCAGCCGTCCGATAGGCCACATGCGCGGTATCGAAGCGTTGCGCTCTTTGGGTCGCTTCTTGTGTCACCTCGTCGAGCCGAGGCAAATATTTTCGCGTGCTCGCGGCGTGTTTTTTACCCTGGCGATCTTGGATCAATCCCAACAATTGCTTTCGCAATTGGGGAGCATCTTGCAACTGTTTTGCGGCAATACTTTGCTCTTGGGCCTGGAGCAGGGCTTTAAAAG
>JAESUA010000134.1 GCA_016763255.1 Magnetovibrio sp.
CGCCGCGCCCGCGCCACCACCACCACCCGTGGTCGAAGCGGCTCCGCTGGCACCGCCGCCACCGCCACCGCCACCGCCACCACGTCCCGGTGGGGAGCCTGATATTTCTTCGATTCTTGAATTGACCGAAGAAATGATCACCACGCTGCCCGAAGGCACGGATATATCGCAAAGCATCATGTCTGCAGCGCCTTATGCCGCTTCGACCGATGTTTTGGCCGACTTGGCTCGCGCCATCTTGAGCCAGCGCGAATTGCACGTTGGTGGCACCGACGTCACACTTGAAAGCATGGTGCGTGAAATGATGCGGCCGCTGCTTTCGGAGTGGTTGGATCAGAACCTGCATACCTGATCGAGCGCCTGGTTAAGAAAGAGATCGATCGGATGATCAACCGGGCGGAGCGGCTCGAAGATTAAAGCTTCAAATCTCCCCTTCAATACGCCGCCCAGGGTTTCCCGGGCGGCGTTTTTGCTATAGAACGCAAAGCTTACAGCTTTCTTACAAATGCACACTTAGTCACGGACGGCACCAAAGATGTTGGATAAAAATTACACCCCCGCAGACGTTGAACAACGCATCTACGAACAGTGGGAAAGCTCCGGCGCTTTTGCCTGTGGCAAATCTGAAAGCAAAGATGCTTATACCATCGTCATTCCGCCGCCCAACGTGACCGGCAGCCTGCACATGGGCCATGCGCTCAACAACACCCTGCAAGACATCATGATCCGTTATAACCGGATGCTCGGCAAAGACACATTGTGGCAGCCCGGCACCGATCATGCCGGCATCGCCACCCAGATGGTGGTCGAACGTCAGATGGAAGCCGAGGGTTTGACCCGTCATGATCTGGGCCGTGAAAAGTTCATCGAACGGGTGTGGGATTGGAAAGCTGAAAGCGGCGGCACCATCACCCGCCAGCTGCGCCGTCTGGGTGCATCTTGTGATTGGCAGCGTGAACGCTTCACCATGGATGAAGGCCTGTCCAAAGCGGTGCAAAAAGTGTTCGTCGAACTGCACAAGTCGGGCTTGATCTATCGTGACAAGCGTTTGGTCAACTGGGACCCGATGCTGCACACCGCGATTTCCGATCTTGAGGTCGAAAACAAAGAGCAAAACGGCAAGATGTGGTACTTCAAGTATCCTGTTGAAGGCCCCAATGGCGAACCGAGTGGGGAATTCGTCACCGTCGGCACCACCCGCCCCGAAACCATGTTGGGTGATACCGGCGTGGCGGTGCATCCGGATGACGAACGTTATACCGATTTGGTGGGCAAAAACGTTGTGTTGCCGATCACCGGGCGCATCATTCCTATTGTGGCAGATGAATATGCCGATCCGGAAAAAGGCTCCGGCGCGGTAAAAATCACACCTGCGCACGATTTCAACGATTTTGAGGTTGGCAAACGCTGCAAGCTCGAAATCATCAACGTCTTGGATCACAACGCCGCCATCAACGACGTCGCGCCGCAACACCTGCGCGGTTTAGATCGTTTTGAAGCGCGTGATGCCATCGTCAAAGAGATGGAAGGCCTCGGCCTGCTCGAAAAGATCGAAGAAAATGCCATGACCGTGCCTTATGGCGATCGCTCCGGCGTGGTGATCGAACCGTGGCTGTTGGATCAGTGGTTTGTCGATGCTGAAACAATGGCTGTTGATGCCATCAAGGCGGTTGAAGACGGGCGCACCACGTTCCACCCCAAATCGTACGAAAACATCTATTTCGATTGGATGCGCAACATCCAGCCGTGGTGCGTGTCGCGCCAGATTTGGTGGGGCCACCAGATCCCCGCGTGGTATGGCCCCGACGGTCATCCGTTCGTCGAATACACCGAGGCTGAGGCCCAAGCGGCGGCCGACAAACACTATGGTAAAGCCGTTGAGATTGCCCGTGACCCGGATGTCTTGGACACCTGGTTTAGCTCCGCGCTGTGGCCGTTCTCGACACTGGGTTGGCCCGACGACACCCCGGAAGTGAAACGTTATTATCCGACCGATTGTTTGGTTACCGGTTTTGACATTATCTTTTTTTGGGTCGCCCGGATGATGATGATGGGCCTGCATTTCATGGACGAGGTGCCGTTTAAGGACGTCTACATCCACGCCCTGGTGCGCGATGAAAAAGGCCAGAAGATGTCCAAGTCCAAGGGCAACGTGATGGACCCGTTGGATTTGATCGACCAGTTCGGCTGCGACGCCGTGCGCTTCACCATGACATCCCAAGCGGTGCAGGGGCGTGACGTCAAATTGTCGATCAGCCGCATCGAGGGCTATCGCAACTTTGTCACCAAAATTTGGAATGCCGCGCGTTATGCGGAAATGAACGAATGCAAACCGGTGGCGGATTTTGATCCGGCAAAGGTCAACATCACCGTCAACCGCTGGATCATTTCCAAGACCGCCGAGGCCGTTGGCAAGATTGAAACCGCGATCAACACCTATCGTTTCAACGAAGCCGCCGATGCCGGTTACCACTTCACCTGGGGCACGTTTTGTGATTGGTATCTGGAATTCACCAAACCGATCCTCAATGGAGATGACGAAGCCGCCAAGGCCGAAACCCGCGCCACCATGGCCTGGGTGTTCGATCAGGTGTTGTTGATGCTGCACCCGATCATGCCGTATGTCACAGAAGAGCTGTGGACTCAAATTACCGAGCGCGATGGCATGTTGATGCTGCAAACGTGGCCGAACCTGAAGGGCCTGGAAAATGCCGATGCCGATGCAGAAATGGATTGGGTGGTGCGCTTGATTTCAACGGTGCGCACGGTGCGCTCGGAAATGAATGTCGAGCCCAAGGCCCAGCTGACCCTGCGCTTCAAAGACGCCAGTGCCGCGACCCTGGCGCGCCTGGATGCCAACCGTGATCTGATCCACCGCTTGGCGCGCATTCAAGACAGTGGCGCGCTGCAAGGCGAAGTGGAGAAGGGCTCGGTCTCGACGGTTTTGGACGAAGCCACCGTGGTGCTGCCCATGTCCGGCATCATCGATGTTACGGCCGAAAAAGCCCGCCTGGACAAAGAGGTCAAAAAGCTCGAGCCGGAAATCATGAAGTACGAAAAGAAGCTTTCCAATCAAGGTTTCTTGGCCAAGGCGCCAGCTGCGGTGGTCACTGAGCAGACCGAGCGCCTGGAAGGCATGAAGGCGGATCGCGCTAAACTTGATGAAGCGTTGGCGCGTTTGGCGGACCTGTAAATTTCTCAGACATGCCTGTAAATAATTATAGGGACGCCCATGTGGCGTCCCTTAGTGATTCTAGAAACATAGTCTTGAGTAAACTTGTTGCTATCGAATATTAAATGGCTGTGGTGTAGTATTTGATGCAATATAGGGTTGTGCCAGGGTTGTTCAACGCTAATCACTTGACGGGCCGTTTTGGGATTCCCAAAGTGGCATTTTTCTGAATCTATGTGGGTGCAACTAATTTGGAGCCGCACTCATGTCGTGGGAATTTTTAGACCTTTTATCTCAAATCCCCGATCCCC
>JAESUA010000135.1 GCA_016763255.1 Magnetovibrio sp.
CACGCTACACGAGGGGGAGGCCCTTATAGGACATACCCATGAGCGATACCTGCGCCATCAATCCCCCCGCCAAGGATGAAACACCAAAAGCAGTTGAGACCCAAACCTTTGAACCCGGTCCCGGCAAGCACATTTTATTTTTTGGCGATCCAATGTGTTCTTGGTGCTGGGGATTTGCCCCTGAGCTGCAAAAAATTGCTAAACTCGTTGAAGGCCGTGCCCAATTTGAAATGGTCATGGGCGGCTTGCGCCCCGGCACCAAGGAGCCGTGGGATGGCGAAATGCGCAAATACATTCGCCATCATTGGCAAGAGGTCGCAGACAAAAGCGGCCAGCCGTTCGATTTCGCCCGCTTTGATGACGAGCATTTTGTTTATGACACCGAACCGGGCTGTCGCGCCGTGGTCTGCGTGCGCACCATCGATGCGACCAAAACACTGGCCATGTATGAGGCCCTGCAACGCGGCTTTTATGCGCAAAACCTTAACATCACCGACCCCGAAATTTTGGCCGATTTGGCGCAAGGCGTCGGCATCGATCGGGCTCAATTTGTCAGTCACTACGCTGATCCAAAAGTGCGCCAACGCGTGAGCTTTGATTTTAAGCGCAGCCAAGCCTTCGGCGTGCAGGGGTTTCCTTCTGTGTTGTGTGCCGACGACGGTCAATATGGATTTTTGACCATGGGTTATCGCAGCTTTGATTCTTTGCACTCCGACCTTGAAGATTGGCTCAAGGGTTAAATCCTTGTGCATCAGTGGGCCCTTGCCCAGACGCCGTATTTGCTTATAGTGCGCGCCATACGGGACGTTTTGTCCCCTCCCCTTTTTAGCTTTAAGGACACCCATCATGGCGGGCGATATCAAAAAAGTTGTTCTGGCCTACAGCGGCGGATTGGACACCTCCATCATCCTGCGTTGGCTCGAAGAAACCTATCACTGCGAAGTGGTGACCTTCACCGCCGACCTTGGCCAAGGCGAAGAGCTGGAACCTGCGCGCAAAAAAGCCGAAATGATGGGCATCAAGCAAATCTTCATCGAAGACATGCGCGAAGAGTTCGTGCGTGACTATGTGTTCCCGATGTTTCGCGCCAACGCACTGTATGAAGGCACCTACTTGTTGGGCACCTCCATCGCCCGGCCGCTGATCGCCAAACGCCAGATCGAAATCGCCAAAGAAGTCGGTGCCGATGCGGTGTCTCACGGTGCCACCGGCAAGGGTAACGATCAGGTGCGCTTCGAGCTCGGCTATTACGCCTGCAACCCCGACATCAACATCATTGCACCGTGGCGCGAATGGGATTTAAGCTCGCGCACCGACCTCATCAATTACGCCGAAAAACATCAGATCCCGGTGCCCAAGGACAAACGCGGTGAAAGCCCGTTCTCTCAAGACGCCAATCTTTTGCACATCTCGTCCGAAGGCAAAATCCTCGAAGATCCGTGGCATGAACCCGATTATGACATGATCTTGACGCGCATGGTCTCGCCCATGGCCGCGCCGGATAAGCCCACCGAAATCACCATCGATTTCGAAAAGGGTGATCCCACCGCCATCAATGGCGAAAAGATGAGCCCGGCGACCCTACTCGCCAAGCTCAACGATTTGGGCGGCGCCAACGGTGTCGGCATGATCGACATCGTCGAAAACCGCTTCGTCGGCATGAAATCACGTGGTGTGTACGAAACCCCCGGCGGCACGGTGTTGTTCCACGCCCGTCGTGCGGTGGAAAGCCTGACGCTCGATCGCGCCGCGACCCACATGAAAGACGAGCTGATGCCGCGTTATGCCGAGATGGTCTACAACGGTTTTTGGTTCGCCCCGGAGCGTGAAATGCTCCAGGTCGCCATCGACAAATGCAACGAACGTGTCAACGGCACCGTGCGTTTGAAACTCTACAAAGGCAACGTCATGATCACCGGGCGCAAATCTCCCAATTCGTTGTATGACCAAGACGTGGTGACGTTTGAAGAAGACACCGTCTACGATCAACGCGACGCCGAAGGCTTTATCAAGCTCAACGCCCTGCGTTTGCGCCTCGGCAATAAGCTCAAAACCTAAGCTCGCGACGACAGCGGCGCGCTGAGCGTTTTCGCTGTCGTGGTGACGAATATAAAGGGGCTGCTCCTCAGCGGAGCAGCCCCTTTTATTTATGCAATATCTGCTGTGCTTATTAAGCGTTATAGGAAATTAAGCACGGACAATAATCACAATCCGTAAAATGCTATAGTTTCTGTGCTAAACTAATTGATAAATAAGAAACGATCAATTTTTCTTGATCGCTCCGGGGCCTTCCAAAAGCACCTGACCGACCGCGTAACACCACACCGCAACGGGCATGAAGCCGATCTCATGCTCGCCGATAAAGCGTTTCCCGGACATGTTGCGGGTCAACGCCTTGCTGGGTGTCGATGGACGGTTTTCATCAAGAAAATCGAGCATGTCGCCGAGCACCTCATGGGGTTTGGCGATCGCCCGGTTGGACCAATCGAGCTCGATGCACTTCACCGGGGTGGAGCCTTTGGCAGGCATTTCCACCAGTGCCACATGCTTGTGCTTGCGACCTTTTTTCCAAAACGCATAATACAAGCGCTGGAACGTCGGCGAATGCATAAATTGTGAGATCACCGCCGTTTCGGCCAACCGTGCCATGGCTTCATCGTTCAATGCCGCCGGACCGGCCAGCCCCGCGCGCAGCGCCGGCGAGGTGAGATAAACTTTAAAGCGGGTTTGTCGCTGGAACCGCTTGGCTTCACCATCGACACGCCAAATACGCTTAATTAAATAAGCAGATTCCAAAAACTCTAAATATTTGCGCAGGGTATTTTTCGCCACGCTCATATCTTTGGAGAGATTTTCGATGCTGGTTTCGATGCCGGTTTCCATCGCCAGGCGGGTCATCAGCTTGGCCACCTCGCGCTGATCGGCAATGCCGCACAGGCCTGCCAAATCGCGGTGGATGATTTTTGAGGTGACATCGACCGAACTGACTTTGACCTCACCGAGAGCAAAGGCAACCTCTGGAAAACCGCCAAAATTAACGTAATCAACAAAAGCGTTGTTGAGCGCGTCCAGGTCGGTGAGACGACCATAAGAGTCGAACAACTTTTCGCGGATACGCAGGATGTGCAGATATTCGGCAAACAACACCGGCGGCAAGATGGTGTGGGAAAACGGACCCGGACCTTTGCTTTTTCCGGTTTTTGATTTGGCCCCCATCACGTCTGTATTGGCTTCGGGCACCAGTGCAGTCACCGCGGCAAAACGGCACGATGGACGCGCCCGCGCCACATAATCCAGGCACACTTCCCAATCCGGCACATTGTGCACATCGTCTAAGAAGACATAAGCCCCGGCCCCGCCAGCACCCACACCGGCCGCAATCAGGGCCTGGTCTACCAAATCGACCAGCTCAAAATTGGTAAACGCGGGATTGTCGAGACGGATGTAGACTAAAAATTGCGGTTCGATCCCGGCGTCCATCAACAACTGGATGACTTGCTTCACCAAGATTGACTTTCCGGCCCGTCCAGGCCCGGACAAAACCGCCGCGACACCGCCGCCGTTGCGCACCCGTTCCAGGAACGGACGCACGAACGCTCTGCGTGCAGCGCGCTGCACAACCACCTCAACTTTACCGGACGTCCACCAAGGATTATCCAGTATAAGCCTATTTTTCAAATCAATATCAAACACTTAAGACCCCAAGAGCAGAATAGGTTTATGGTTATATTACTATTTGCGCCCCACTCAAGTTAAGGCAATCTAACTGATTTTATTTACACTCGCAACCAATTACAGTTCTGGAACGTTATTTTTTATACTTAAGTTGCGGGGTAAGATGCACAACGTAAAACGTTAATCTTTGGGCGCATAACCAACAGCGCGTCGAGCTCAAAGCAAGCGTTTGCTTCAGCCATCGGGCAGGATGGCGATGCGGCTTTGATCGTATAATTTATCCCGGATCTGCTCTAGCCAATGGCGCAAACAATCGCTCGAAGCGTCATTTCGCGGCACGCGCAGATCTTTTCAACAAGGGCTTGCAGATCATCCATGAATGGGCACTATGCGAAACTCTTCGCCGCCGCTCCACAACAAGACAAACGAAATCAGGCCATGTTCATGCCCACCAAACCATCAACACCCCTGCTGCTCGGGCTGCTGACCATCTTCATTGTGGGCGGTGTCATTGGTGGGTTTATGGCCCTAACGCACCAAGCGGAACCTGACCTGGACGCCCGCCTGGAGCAGGCCCGCACGGTTCTGGAGCAGGCCCGGCGCACCGGCAGCATCGCCAATGACCCCCGCTACACGGCCTTGGCATTGCCCGATCTGGAGCGCATCGATGCCCGCAAGATGTTGTTCATCGCCAAGATACTGCCTCAGATCGCCGCCGAAAATCAGCGCATCCGCAGCCAACGCTGGCGCATCAAAAATACCCCTTCTCTCGCACAATTAAACGCCCTGGCCATCGCCTATAGACTCAAACCCGGTAATGTTAGCCGCAATGAACTGCTCAAGCGCGTCGATACCGTGCCGGAATCCTTGGTTTTGGGCCAAGCGGCACTGGAATCGGCCTGGGGCACGTCGCGCTTTGCCCGCCAGGGCCACGCCTATTTTGGTGAGCGCACGTTCGACCCCGACGCCCCGGGGATGGTGCCCAAACGGGCCAGCGGATTTAAGGTCAAAAGTTTCACCGAACCTTATTTGTCGGTACGTTCTTACATGCGTACACTCAATACACATCGCGCCTATAAGGCCTTGCGTGAACGCCGTGCGGTACTGCATAACCTCGGCCGCACCCCCAGCGGCGAAGATTTGGCCTATCACCTGGGAGCCTATTCAGAGATCGGGCAAAGCTACGTAACGCGCATTTTGGCCACCATCAAGGCCAACCGGCTGAGCGATTTTGACGACATCCAAAGCCACAACGCCAGCCCTTGATGCCACAATGCCAAGCTGGCCACCCTACACCAAAGAGGGTTGTCACAACTTCTTAGGCCTCGGATACTCCATAATCGCTTTGAGCCTATAATTTTGGAGATCTCCCCGTGGTCAGTGTCTTATTTGTTTGCCTTGGCAACATCTGCCGTTCGCCCACCGCCGAAGGCGTGTTTCGTGAATTGGTTGACCGCGAAGGTTTGAGCGATCAAATCCGCATCGACAGTGCCGGCACCCATGCCTATCACGTCGGCGAACCACCCGATGGTCGGGCCCAGGCCGAAGCCCAACGTCGCGGCATCGACATCAGTGCTCTGCGCGGCCGCCAAGCCATTGCCGGCGACTTTAACGCCTTTGATTATGTGCTGGCGATGGATCGCTCCAACCATCAAAATCTGATGCGCATCTGCCCCTTGGAAGGTGAGGACAGGCTATCGATGTTCCTCGAATTTGCCCCTGAGGTCGCCCAAAAAGAGGTTCCCGATCCGTATTACGACAACAACTTTGACGGCGTCTACGACATGATCGAACAAGCCGCCCAGGGCCTACTCGCCGACATCCGTGCCAAACACCTTTAACACATGGATCTCGCTGCCCGCATCAAAGCCGTCACCGGACATGCGCCTGAGCGCGTTCGGGCGCTGTCGGGGGGCTGCGTCGGCGACGTCTACCGCATCACCATGCCCGCGGGCCCTGATCTTGTGGCAAAAGTTGGCGTTGAGGGCAGCGGCCTAAAATGTGAA
>JAESUA010000136.1 GCA_016763255.1 Magnetovibrio sp.
GGGGGGGGGGCAGGACATGAAACTTTCCGGCACCTTATCGCTGTACATCGGGCGCAACTTCTTGATGAGCTTCCTAGCCTTTTTCTTTGGCCTTTTAACGTTGATCTTGTTGCTCGACACCATCGAACTTCTGCGCCGTGCATCGTCGAAACCTGATGTGACCTTTTTCATCGTTGTACAGATGGCCCTATTCAAATTGCCGCATATGGGGCAATTGCTGTTTCCTTTTGCCGCCCTATTCGGTGGCATGTCGGCCTTTTGGCGCCTATCACGTTCTCAAGAACTGGCGGTAACCCGTGCGGCGGGCATTTCGGTATGGCAATTCCTCTTGCCTGTATTGATTTTGGCGTTGTTATTGGGCGCATTTAAAGTGACGGCCTTCAACCCCTTGTCATCGGCCACATTGGCGCGTTTTCAGGCCATGGAAGCCGTCTATTTAAAAGGCCAAAAGAGCGTCCTCGCATTTTCCAGTAACGGGCTGTGGCTGCGTCAAGCCACCGCCGAAGGCTACGCGGTGGTTCATGCCGCCAACCTATTGCAGCAAGATGATCGGATCGAACTGATCAACACCGTGACCTTTTTATACCAAGGCCAAGAAACGTTTATCGGACGCGTCGATGCCCAACGCGCCATTTTGGGCGATGGTTATTGGCGCATGGACAATGCCTGGATCAACTCCCCTGAAGCCCCACCCGAACACGTGGACGAATTTTGGCTGGAAACGGACCTGACGCTGACCAAAATCCAAGACAATTTTGCCTCGCCCGAGACCATGTCATTTTGGAAACTACCCGAATTCATTCAAACCCTCGAAGACGCGGGTTTTTCGGCCCTAAGACACAGACTGCAGTGGCACTCCTTATTGGCCACACCGTTGTTGATGTGTGCCATGGTGCTGATTGCCGCAACATTCACCTTGCGTCATTCACGACGCGGTGCGACCACTTTTGTGATTGCATCGGGTGTTTTTTCTGGCTTCGTTTTATATTTTTTTTCAGACGTGGTTTACGCGTTGGGGCTGTCCGACAGCATCCCCGTAACGCTCGCCGCATGGGCACCTTCCGGGGTTGCGGCCATGTTGGGGCTTGCCATGCTGCTACATCTTGAGGATGGTTAGGCCAACATGACGATAAAACGCACCCTGCAGACATCAATGACTGCTGCCGCCATATTGGTTGGTGGCGCTGTTGCCAGTACGCCCGCTTATGCGCAACAAGCACAAAATGAAGAACCCCCGGCAACCTTTGCAGCCGATGAAATGACCCACGACAAAGAACTCGGCACGATCACCGCGCGGGGCCATGTTGAAGTCAATCATGGTGAGCGAACGCTGCTTGCCGATGCCATCAGCTACAATCAAACCAGCGATACCATTCGTGCCACCGGTAACGTGGCCTTGCACCAACCGTCCGGTGACATTTTATTTGCAGATGTCATGGAAATCACCGGCGACCTCAAAAGCGGTCTGATCGAAGACCTGTTGGCGGTGATGGCCGATCGATCACGTTTTGCCGCCTCGAAGGCCACGTTGGCCAATGATGAAACCCTGACCATGGATCGTGTGATCTATTCACGCTGCGAAGCCTGCAAAGACGATCCCAGCCGACCGCTTTTGTGGCAGTTAAAAGCCGTCAAAGTCGTACATGATCGCAAAAACAAGGTCATCAAGTACACTGACGCGTGGTTGGAGGTGGCCGGCGTGCCGGTGCTCTACACCCCATACATGAGCTTTCCCGACCCAACGGTGAAACGCAAATCCGGTTTTCTAACGCCCAGCATGGGCGGTTCCGGAAGTATGGGCATGGTCATGCGCACACCCTATTTTTATGCCATTGACGAACATTCTGACGTAACGGTCACACCAATTCTTACATCCTCAGAAGGCGTGGCCTTAGCAGGTGACTACCGTGAACTTTTCACCAAAGGCGAAATCACAGCTGATGCCAGCGTCGCCTACACCGCAAATTCGGAAGCTTTTGGGCACATCAAATCCGAGGCGCGCTTTGATATTGACCGCACATGGCGCTGGGGTGCGGACATCAATCGTTCAAGCTCCGACACTTATATGCGCCGTTACGGTTTCGGTAGCGAGGATACGCTGACCAGCAAACTTTATGTGGAAGGCTTTCGCGGCCATAATTATGCTTCGGTCTCGACCATGGCTTTCCAGGGTCTTCGCTCGGACGATGATCAGCGCACAACGCCTCTGGTTCTGCCCACGGCTCAGTTTAACTACCAAGGCAACTCAGACAAATACGGAGCCTACAACACGCTCGATCTTGACGTCGCGATGCTGACACGTGACCAGGGTGCAGACTCGACCCGGATCAGCGTCAAGCCGAGTTGGAACATTACCCACGTTGCGCCGAAGGGTGATATTTACAAGCTCAGGGCGACCATGGGTCTCGATTTTTTCCACACCCAAGACCTAGCTGCACCGGCCAGTCGCGGCAACACCTATAATGGTGCCGCGCTGCGTGTATACCCTGAACTGGCTTTCGATTGGAGCTGGCCCCTGGCCCGCCGCGGTGACAACGTTACCGAGGTTATAGAGCCTATTGGCCAGATCATCGTCAGCCCCTATGGCGGCAATTCTTATAAAATGGCCAACGAGGACAGTCAGGACTTCGACTTCAACGATGCCAACCTGTTCAGCGCCAATCGCTTCACCGGTTTTGATCGTGTCGAAAGCGGTCCACGCGCAAATTATGGCCTAAAATGGTCGGTGGTTGGCGATGGCGGCGGCAGCACTTCGGTTCTGTTTGGCCAAAGCTATCGCCTTTCAAACGATGATACCTTCCAGGCCGGTTCTGGACTTGAGGACAACTTTTCGGATTATGTGGGCAAAATTCAAGTCTCACCGGGCGCCTATCTTGACTTGATGTATCGTACCCGTATCGACAAAGACACCCTTGATTTCCGCCGCAACGAGGTGGGCCTGAGTGGCAACTATTCGGTCATCAATTACAGCACCAATTATGTCTTTTTCGACCGCCAAGAAGGCAGCGAATACGAAGGCCGCAAGGAAATCAGCTACTCTATTGGTGGCAAAATCGATGACAACTGGCGCACCACCTTCTCGGGGGTACGCGATCTCAGTCAGTCCGGAGGCCAGCGTTCCACACGGCTTAGCTTGGTTTATGATGATGAATGCCTAACCTTCGATACGTCAATCAACCGCACGTTCTATCTGGATCGCGAAGTCAAACCGACCGATGCCATTATGTTCCGTGTTGTGTTTAAGACCCTTGGCGAGGCAGCAACCAGCGTTGATGCCAGCTATTAACCCCGTCATTTGCGCCAAGTACGCATAGGGCGGTATGATACGATGACAACTGAAACTGATGAACTCATGATGCAATTGCACAACTACAAACCACTTCACACTTCCACATTTAGCCACGGGCTCCGTATGCTGGGCCTTGCCCTCATGCTCATGGTGATGCCGGTTTTAGCGTCCATTTCTTGGGCACAAAGCAGCCTGGGCATTGCCGCTGTGGTCAATGACGATGTTATTTCGATGCTCGATTTGAACTCCCGCATCACCATGATCGTCGAATCCTCGCAGATGCAAAAGACCCCTGATGCTCGTTCGCGCATTGCCCAGCAAGTTTTGCGGGGCCTTATCGACGAAAAACTGAAAGTTCAAGAAACCCGGCGCGTGGGCATCAAGGTCTCACAAACTGATATCGAGGACGGCTTAAAGCATATTGCGGGCAACAATAAAATGACGGTGGCCGAACTCACCAATCAGTTGATGAGTATCGGCGTCCCCATCACCGCACTGACCTCACGATTGGAAGCCGAACTTTCATGGCAAAAATTCGTCGGCCGCCGATTGTCAAAACGCATTCAGATCGGGGCGGAAGAAATCAAAGACGAAATTGCCCGCATCCAGTCCAATGCCGGCAAACCTGAATATCAACTGGCTGAAATCTACTTGCCCGTCGACTCCCCCTCTCAGGACAGTAAAGTGCGGGCGACATCACAACGACTGGTGGTGCAATTGCGCCAAGGTGCACCTTTTTCGGCTTTGGCACGGAACTTTTCGCGTTCACCATCTGCCGCCGTGGACGGTGATTTGGGATGGGTGCAACCTGCAAACTTAGACCAAA
>JAESUA010000137.1 GCA_016763255.1 Magnetovibrio sp.
AACCCGTCGGACTACAACGGCGTTAAAATGACCATCGCAGGCAAGTCGTTTTATGGTCAAGACATTCAGAACTTGGGCCAAGTGGCCGCCGCCGGGGACTTCGAAGACGGCATGGGCAGCGCCATCGAACGCACGGTCTTTGCCGATTATGTCGAACGGGTGTTCAAAGATTATCATGGTGCCAAGGACCTGTGTGTGGCCTGGGACCCGGGCAATGGTGCGGCGGGTGATGTGATCGTCGAGCTGATCAAACGCTTGCCCGGCACCCATCACATCATCAACGCTGAAATTGATGGCACCTTTCCGGCCCATCATCCTGATCCGACGGTCGAAAAGAACCTCGATCAATTGAAGGCCTTGGTGGCGGAAAATAATTGCGATTTGGGCTTTGGTTTTGATGGTGACGGTGACCGCATCGGCGTGATCGACGGTCAGGGCAGGGTGCTTTGGGGCGATCAGATCATGGTTCTGGTGGCGCGTGAAGTACTGGCGGACGAACCCGGTGCGACCATCATCGCCGATGTGAAGGCTTCTCAAGTGTTCATCGATGAGATCACCCGCATGGGCGGCAAGCCGTTGATTTGGAAAACCGGTCATTCTCATATCAAAAGCAAGACGCAAGAAACCGGCGCCCCGTTGGCCGGCGAAATGAGCGCTCATATCTTCTTTAAGCATCGTTATTATGGATTTGACGATGCGGTTTATACCGCGGTTCGCCTGCTCAGTGTGGTGGCCAATGCTCAAGAAAGCCTCGCCGATATGCGCGATGCCATGCCGCAGCTGATCAACACCCCGGAAATTCGTATCGAGTGTGTAGAAGAGCGTAAATTCGACATCGTCGAAGAGGTGCGTGCACGTCTCAAAACGCAAACCGACATTACCATCAATGAAATCGATGGGGTGCGGGTTAGCACCGATGATGGCTGGTGGCTGCTGCGCGCGTCGAACACCCAAGCGGTGCTGGTGGCGCGTTGCGAAAGCGATACTCAAGAGGGGCTGACGCGTCTTAAGGGCTTGCTCAGCGCCCAACTGGCCGCCAGCGGCATCACGCCGCCGGATTTGGGCTAATTGCCTGGGGCTGTCTGGCCTTAGAGAGCTGCGCTCAGTTGAGTGAGGCGACTTCCAGCGGTGCCGTCAATTTCAGCGGCATGCAGCCGAATTTTTTCTTTTTCAAGAATTTACAGGCCCGATAAGCCTGTTTTTTGCTGATCCCCATGACTCGTCCGCGATAAAGCTTGCGGCCGCTCTTCTTGATCAGCGGGGCCACGGTGATGTCGCCGTCGGCAAGGTAAGACGGCGCAAGGCCAATGGCGCGCATGGCAATTTCATAGGCTGGGTTGTAGGTTTTGTAGGCCCCGATTTGTACGCCCCAAACGGACTTGCCGGTTTTTGTGCGTGGTTTTGATTTGCTACGTGTCGAGGCCTTGGCTACGGCCATGCTGGGGTTGATCTTGGCCCACCCTTTGTCCAGTAGCTTGACCATATGACGGTTGCGGCTTTTGGAGTTTTTGGCCCCAAACACCACCCCGATCAGGCGTTTATTGCCGCGTTTGACGCTGGCCACCAAATTAAAGCCCGAAGCCCGGATGTAACCGGTTTTGATGCCGTCGGTGCCTTCATAGTTGGTCAAAAGCTTGTTGTGGCTCTTATAGGTTTTGCCTGAATATCTAAACTTGGGCTCGGAAAAATAGTGGTAGCGGTGCGGGAAGTGCATCAGCAGCGCGCGGGCCAGTTTCGACATATCACGCGCAGTGGACAGCTGACCACGATGGGGCAGGCCGGAGGCGTTGCGAAAGGTGGTGTTCTTCATGCCGAGTGAGCGGGCCTTTGCGGTCATCAGCAAGGCGAACTGACGTTCGGTGCCGCCTAGATGTTCGGCCACCGCGGCAGCAACGTCATTGGCGGATTTTATGGCCAGGGCGCGGATGGCGTCTTCGACACTCAAGGTGTTGCCAATCTTGATGCCCAGCTTGGACGGTGGTTGGCGCGCCGCGCGGCGCGACATCATGATACGATCATCCAAGCGCACGCGTTTGTCGTCCAAGGCTTCGAACAACATATAAAGCGTCATCATCTTGGTGAGAGATGCCGGGTAATTGCGGGTGTCGGCGTTGATTCGTGCAGCACTTCGCCGGTTTGCGCGTCAATCACCAAAGAGGCATATTTGGCGAGAGCGGGGGCGGGGCTCAATAGCGTAGCGGCAAGCAGGGCCAATGTGGCCAAGCTTAACAGGCGGAGCTTGATGCCTAATGTTGTTCCCATTCTGGGCGCGTGGACGTCTGTCTGGGTCCTCAAAGCACGAGCTTCCCTTTATCTGCAATTATAAATTCAGACTTTTAATGTTGTGGGGCGGGTTTGATCCAGCCTCCCAAAAGCCCTGCTGACGACCGAGTAACCGCCATTTTTGCGGGAAACCGGTGCGGCCGCAAGAGGAAAAGGTGTTTTTCTCCAGGCGGCTAAGCAGATTCTCGCCTGTGTCGCTCTAAGAAACAGTTAACACTTGGTCGGTTTTGGGTTGAAAATTGAGAAGGTGTTGAATTTGTTGATGTTTAATGCATAAATTGTGCAGTGCAATAAAAGTGTTTGACTTATGCTGCACTGCACCATAGATTTCATTCGTACACCGGCCCTTGACGCGTAAACCAAGGTTCGCATGTCGCAGACGGAGCATTGGGTAGACGCTCCCCTGATTCCACAGTTTTTAGGAGTGATGAGTGATGAGCAGCAAGAAAAAATCCGACGCCGCGACCAGCGCAATCGACGCCGCCGCAGAAAATTTTGAAGCCACCGCCGATATGATCAAAGACGGCCTGGATGCCGCCATCAAAGCCACCACCGAGCAGGCCAAATCTGTTCAGGCTTTTGAAGGCACCGAATTCCCCGGCCGTGAAAATTTCGATGCCGCCATCAAAGCCGGCGAAGCATATGTGGCCGGAATGCAAGAACTGAACAATTTGTTCTTCAAGACCGCCAAGGCAGCCGTGCGTTTCAACACCGACGCTGCCAAGACCCTTACCGAGTGCAAGACCCCGGAAGAAATCTCCCAGGCGCAGATGAAACTGGCCCAATCCAGTTTCGAAACGGCAGTTGAAGCCAGCACCACCCTTAGCCAAGCCGCAATGAAAGTTGCCGGTGATGTGAGCGAACCGCTCACCAGCAAGCTCGGCACGGCTTACAACGACCTCGTATCCAAGACTGCTGCCTGATCACTCACCTCCCCAATACCCCTTACAGGCAGCGATACCTTAAGGCCCGGTGGTTTTCCACCGGGCCATTTTTTCTGTGTAAACAGCACCCCTGCTAAATTTTATCGGTGTGCATGATCTCGACCAGTTGAGTGACGAAGCGCACGTCGTTTGCGTTAATCCACCTTAAATATCAAAATATTAGGCCGATATTTTGTTTTTTTTTATACATCAGGGCTGGTGTTTTCGTTTGCCCCACCCCAAGTTCTTTTTGAAAGTTGAGCGGGGGCCGATTTTACGGCCCCTTTCGTTCGCGCTATCATGTAGATGGTGAGAAGATTCCCGTCTTTGGGATGACGCACAGCGGAGGCCCTAACTCGTGAGCAATAACAATACCCCCGGACAAAATGGTGGCGGACGTGATGATGACGGTAATACCGGTGTCGTCCTGAAGACTCGCGTAAAAACCAAAAAACCGTCTATGTATAAAGTGTTGATGCTGAACGACGATTACACCCCGATGGAATTCGTGGTGCACATTTTGGAACATATCTTCAACAAGAACCAAGATGAAGCGACCACCATCATGCTGCATGTGCACCAAAAAGGAGTCGGGGTCTGTGGGGTCTTCACCTATGAGGTGGCGGAAACCAAAGCCGGCCAAGTGATGGACTTGGCACGCCACAATCAACATCCTTTGCAGTGCACAATTGAAAAAGATGCCTAAATAAAGAAGACCAAGACTTTAAATGCGCGCCCAATAATAAGCGGAGGACCAAACCCCATGTTGTCCCGGAATTTAGAACAGACTTTGCATCGTGCGCTGAACATTGCCGGTGAATACCGCCATGAATTTGCGACGTTGGAGCACCTTTTACTGTCCTTGGTTGACGATCCAGACGCCATTTCGGTGTTGCGCGCCTGTGATGTGGACCTCGACAAGGTGCAAAAGGATATTTCCAATTTCCTGGAAAATGAACTGGTCTTGCCGGTTCTCGACGGCCTTGAAGATCCCAAGCCGACCTCGGGTTTTCAACGGGTGATCCAGCGAGCGATCATCCATGTACAGTCGTCGGGGCGCGAAGAGGTCACCGGGGCGAACGTTTTGGTGGCGCTGTTTTCCGAACGCGAGTCCCACGCCGTTTATTTCCTTCAAGAACAGGACATGACGCGCCTGGACGCGGTTAATTACATCAGCCACGGCATGGCCAAGGCCCCGGGGGCCTCCGAAGAGCGCTTGGTCACCGGTGCGGCCGAAGACATGGATGAAGAAGGCGAGGTCAAAAAGGGCCAAGAAGCCCTGGAGGCCTACTGCGTAAACCTCAATGAAAAGGCCCATGCGGGCAAAATTGATCCGTTGATCGGGCGCAGCAATGAAATCGATCGCACCATCCAGGTGTTGTGCCGCCGGACCAAAAACAATCCTCTGTATGTCGGTGATCCGGGCGTCGGAAAAACCGCCATCGCCGAAGGTCTGGCGCGCCGCATCATCGAAAAAGATGTGCCCGAAGTGCTCCATGACGCCGTCATTTGGGCGCTCGACATGGGGTCATTATTGGCCGGGACGCGTTACCGCGGCGATTTTGAAGAACGCCTCAAAGCGGTGATCAAGGAGCTCGAAGCGGCACCCGAAAACGTGTTGTTTATCGATGAAATCCACACCGTGATCGGTGCCGGTGCGACCTCTGGTGGGTCGATGGATGCCTCCAACATCCTCAAACCGTCCTTGGCATCGGGCGGACTGCGCTGCATGGGCTCGACCACCTATAAGGAATATCGCAACCATTTTGAAAAAGATCGCGCCCTGGTGCGTCGTTTCCAAAAAATCGATATTTATGAGCCCTCGGTCGAAGACACGGTGAAGATCCTCAAGGGTCTCAAACCCTATTACGAAGAGCATCATAAGGTGCGCTATACCGACGCGGCGATCCGTTCCGCGGTGGAACTGGCGGCGCGCTACATCAATGATCGTAAATTGCCCGACAAAGCCATTGACGTGATCGATGAGGTTGGCGCATCGCGCATGCTGGTGCCCGCCAACAAGCGTAAGAAGACCGTTTCGGTGAAAGACGTGGAAGCCGTGGTGGCCATGATTGCACGCATCCCGCCGAAAAGCGTTTCCAGCGATGATGCCAAAGTTCTCAAACACTTGGATCGCGACCTACAGCGCATGGTTTATGGTCAAGATAAGGCCATCACGGCGCTTTCGGGGTCCATCAAGCTGGCCCGGGCGGGTTTGCGTGAACCCAATAAGCCGATTGGGTCGTATTTGTTTTCCGGCCCAACCGGGGTCGGCAAGACCGAGGTTGCACGCCAGTTGGCCATGACCATGGGCGTGGAGTTGGTGCGCTTTGACATGTCGGAATACATGGAACGTCACTCGGTCTCGCGCTTGATCGGTGCCCCACCGGGCTATGTCGGCTTTGAACAGGGCGGCCTGCTCACCGATGCGGTGGACCAGCAACCCCACTGCGTTTTGTTGTTGGATGAAATCGAAAAGGCTCACCCGGATCTGTTCAACATCTTGTTGCAGGTGATGGATCACGGCAAGCTGACCGACAACAACGGCAAGTCTATCGATTTTCGCAATGTGGTTTTGATTATGACCACCAACGCGGGCGCGGCCGATCTGGCCAAGGCGGCCATTGGGTTTGAACGCGAAGAACGCGAAGGCGACGATAAAGAAGCCATCGAAAAGATGTTCACGCCGGAGTTTCGCAATCGCCTGGATTCCATCATCGGCTTTGCCAATTTATCGCCCGAGGTCATGTCCAAGGTGGTCGACAAATTCATCATGGAATTGGAAGTGCAATTGGCCGAGCGCAACGTCACCATCGAGCTTACAGATGAAGCGCGTGGGTGGCTGGCCAAGAAGGGCTACAGCCGCCATTTTGGGGCTCGCCCGTTAAGCCGCGTGATCCAAGAACACATCAAACGCCCGTTGTCCGAAGAACTTCTGTTCGGCAAATTGGTGTCTGGCGGTGTGGCCCATGTCAAGGTGGTGGAGGCCAAGTTGGCCTTTGATTACCAAGCGCCAAAACCCAATCCCAAGCCCCCGAAAAAGGGCCCAGCTAAGAACGGTGGCAAAGATGGCACCAAGGGTGGCTTGCCGGTCAAGGCCGGGCGGTCCCCAGTCCCGGCGGTGGTGAAGTAAGTTTGACCTGAGCCAGCTCATTTCGGGCGTTATTAATTTCCTCCATAAAGTTCACAAACCCTTCCGCTTTGCGTTCTGCAAAGGGGGAGGAAAGTGATCTCTGCCTATGTTTGACGCTAAATACTGTCACTAATGTGTTGTAATTATTGAAAATATGCACATTTTTCATCTCCTGCCTCATCTTGGCGTACCTCTTGCGTTATTCAAGATGTACGCGAACGTCGGCGATGTTTTTTGCGATCATCGCGGGCCTGAACGGAGGAAAGATCATGAGTATGGATAATTACAAAGGACGTAAGTTTAACGCCAACCACCAGCTGGCGATCTTGCTGACGCGTCACCTCGGCTGGGATGGTGCTCGGCGTGAAGCCCGGCGTAATGGATGGAGTGGTGTTTTGATGGCGTTGAACGAACAAAACGCGATCATCACCTTACCGCACTAACAAGCTCATGCGCCCCAGGTCAATTACCCCAGGTCAATTACCCCAGGTCAATTACCCCAGGTCAATTACCTAAGGCGCCAGGACAAGCGTCTTCACTGGTGATGCGAGTGATGCCTGGACCACGAAACGGCAGCGGTTGGCGCGAACCGTTGGGGATGATGAATTGGCGCAAATTGGGGGTGCCGATGTTTTGGCCGGGACGGCGGCGTTCTAAGTTCACGGTGATGCAGGTCTTGCACACGTTGACCACGGTCTCGCGCCCGGCGGCGTCACGCACCAGTTTGGCGCACCGGTTGAGGGCAATGGCCTCAGCCTGGGTGCTCAGCACCAACAGTGCCAACAAACTCAATACGGATACTTTTAAGAGATTCGCCATGACTCATCTTATCGCAATGCTCATTCTTGGCGATAGGGGCTTTCGCCCAACAAAATTTGGCGTTCATGGTTGATGGCTCGGTGTTCATGATCCAAAAACTGCTTTATGCCGGCGCGAAAATTGGGATCGGGGATGAAATGGGCGGAATGGGTTAGTACTGGTAGATAGCCCCGGGCGATCTTGTGCTCGCCTTGGGCCCCGGCCTCGACCCTGGCCAAGCCACGTTCGATGGCGATGTCGATGGCTTGGTGGTAACACAATTCGAAGTGCAAATAGCGAATGTCCGTTTTGCAGCCCCAATAGCGGCCATACAGCGCATCCTTACCAATCAGGTTTAGCGCCCCGGCGATGATCTCACCGTCCAGACTGGCCATCACCAAAATCACCCGATCGGCCATGCGTTCCCCCAGCAAGGCGAAAAAATCACGGTTGAGGTAGGCTTGCCCCCGCTTGCGCGCACTGGTGTCTTGGTAAAAGCCGTACAGCGCGTCCCAGTGATGCGCCTGGATGGCATCACCGCTGAGGTGTTGAATGGTCACACCGCTGTCGTGCACCGCCGCGCGGCGTTCTTTTTTCAGGGCCTTGCGCTTGCGTGAGGTCAACTGGCCGAGGAAATCGTCGTAACAGCCATAGCCATTGTTTTCCCAGTGATATTGCAGCCCAATGCGCGGCAAATAATCGGCATCACGAAAAGCCTGGATATCGTCTTGGGGGATGAAGTTGGCATGCAGGCTGGACAGCTTGGCAGCGTTCGCGGCACCCGCCATGGTCTCAGCCAGTTGGCGCTTAAGAACCGTCGTAAGCGGCGCAGATAAATCGGGGCGGACCATTAACCTCGGCCCGGTGACCGGGGTAAAGGGCACCGCGCACACCAGCTTGGGATAATACTGGCCGCCGGCGCGTTCGTAGGCTTCGGCCCAGCCCCAGTCGAACACGTATTCGCCCATGGAATTGCCCTTGAGATACAGCGGCGCACAGGCCAGCAGCGCGCCCCCCTCATCGCGGATCAAAACTGCGCGGGGCAGCCATCCAGTGCTGGGGCCCACACACCCGGAATCTTCCAGGCTGGAGAGAAAATCGTAGCTGAGAAAAGGGTTATCAGAACCCGCGCAGGCATCCCAATGGGCGCGTGGCACATCGGCCAAACGCTCCACCACCGAAACCTCAATGTGTTCACGTCCGTCAGGCATGGGCAAGAGATGAGGTGGGACGAAGCTTTTGGCAAGGCAAAGCGGATTTATTCCACCTCGAACATACCCTCAACCTCGACCGCGACACCCAGCGGCAAGGTGTTGACGCCGACGGCGGCGCGGTCGTGTTTGCCAATGTCGCCGAACACGTCGGCCATCGGGTCCGAAGCGCCGTTGATGACTTTGGGCTGGTCGGTGAAATCTGCGGTGCAGTTGACAAATCCACCCAAGCGAACCACCCGTTTGACCCGTTCCAAATCACCACCACACGCGGCTTTGAGCTGGGCAATCAGGTTGAGGCCGCACAGTTTGGCCGCTTCGTAGGCTTGTTCGGTGGTGAAATCTTGGCCCACCCGTCCAACATATTTCAGCGCGCCGTTTTCCAACGTGATCTGGCCGGAGATCACCACCAAATTGCCGGTTTTCACATAAGGCACATAGTTTGCGGCAGGGGCGGCGGCTTCGGGCAGGGTGAGCGACAGCTCTGCCAGGCGGGCTTCGATGGTGGACATGGGAACCTCTAATTTTTTGTCATCTATGATGCGGAACTTTATCCCAGCGCGTTGATCACCACAAGCACGCGGCTCGCGGTGGTGGTGGTGGGGCGTTGCATAATCCGTTTGGGTGCACCTTACATGACGCTTGGATTACAACTTACGAGTGATGTTATTTGGTTTGGCATCTCCTTATAATGCGAATCATGGGGGCAATCTGGGAACAACAGATGCCAAAAATATTGATCGTTGATGATGATGAAGATATCCGCCAGTGGCTTGAGGCGGTACTGGAAGGCAGTGGCTATGTGGTCACGTCAATGGACCACCCCGAGGGGGTCGTTCGGCTGTTGCTGACCGGTGACATAGATTTGGCCTTGATAGACTATCATTTGCCGGGAAAAGACGGCTTGTCCTTGTTGCGCGACATTCGCGATAAGAACATGTCTTTGCCGGTGGTGGTGTTGACGTCTGAAGCGCGTCAGAGGGTTGCCGTGGAATGTTTTCGCAATGGTGCTGCAGATTTCATTGCCAAGCCCATTGACCCTGATTACCTCAGCATTGTTGTTGAGCGGGCCCTGAATAATCATGCCGGTACCCTTAAGAACATGGCGTATCGGGCATTGGGATACGTCCATCACAAAGACACCTGCAGCCACTTTACCGATTCTCAGACCTGCAATTGTGGCCTTAGGGAAGTGATTGAAAATATCCAGGATTTTTAACGGTCTTGCGCAACAGATTCCGATGGCGTACATGGCTTGATACAGAATGTATTAAGGAGAGAGCCCGTGATCAGTGTGAACGAATATTTCGATGGCAACGTCAAATCCATTGGCTTTCAAGGTGATGACCTTGCGTCCACAGTCGGCGTGATGGCACCGGGGGACTATGAATTTTCCACCAGCCAAAACGAAGTGATGACGGTGATTTCCGGGGCGCTGATCGTGAAACTTCCGGGGGCGGATGACTGGCAGACGTTCACCGCAGGTGCATCGTTCGAGGTGGCCGCAAAGCAAAGCTTTCAGCTCAAGGTCAAACACGAAACGGCGTACCTTTGCACCTATGAATGATGCTCAGACGCTTACGGTTTAGTTGATGATGCGCCAGCTTCCGTCAGGTTGACGGCAAGCGGTGCCGGTGGCCTTGCGATCCTGGCCTTCGATGGTGACGTATTGCTCAAACTCGCGACAAAACGTGCCGTCGGAGCGTTGATACGTCTTGGTCGGTGTGACCGATCCGCTGTGACCACTGTCGGGGTTTTTCCAAGATGAGGTCGCCCCGGTTGGGGTGTGTTCCAGCGAGGCTTGGCTGGTGCGCTGCTTCATCGCACGATCTTGTTCGTCCATCGAGCGCCCGACCGATGACCCGACAATCGC
>JAESUA010000138.1 GCA_016763255.1 Magnetovibrio sp.
AGGCCTGGCCAATGGTGTTGTTGACCTTGTGCGCGCCGGTGTGGTTGAGGTCTTCGCGTTTGAGATAGACCTTCGCCCCGCCGAGTTTTGCGCTCAGGCGCTCGGCAAGATACAACGGGGTCGGGCGGCCCACGTACTGGGCCAGATAATAGGCCTTTTGCCGTATGAATTCTGGATCAACCTTGGCGGCCTCATAGGCTTTTGCCACCTCATGGACCAACGGCATCAAGGTTTCAGCGACAAACTGGCCGCCGAAGATGCCAAAATGGCCGGTTTCGTCCGGGCCTTCACGATAGGTATTGGGCTTGCTCATCAGCGTCTACACATCCGGGGTTTTTGGGTGCGCGAAACATAGCAAGCCCCGCGCCCAATTGCCACCGATTTGAGCCCGCAATTGTGGCCCATATATGGTTTCGGGCAAGGCTTTAGCCCCGGTTCTTAGAGGGATTTGGCGAGCTTGAGGAATTCGCGGATTTTTTGCGGTGATTTTTGTCCCGGGGCATCTTCCACGCCAGAAGACACATCAACGAACCCGGCACCGCTGGTTTTCACCGCTTCGGCCAAGTTTGCGACGCTGAGCCCCCCGGCCAAAAGCCACGGTTTTTGCCATTTTTCGCCCGCAATCAGATCCCAATCAAAACTTTGCGCGTTGCCGCCGGGGACCGTTGCATCCTTGGGCGGCTTGGCGTCCAGCAAGATGTGATCGCACACGTCTTCATAGGCGTGGGCGAGGGCGATATCTTGCGCCGTTTCAATGCCGATGGCTTTGATCACCGGTCGGCCGGTGATGGCCGAAATATCAGCCACCCGCTGAGGTTTTTCCGAACCATGCAGCTGAACCATGTCGAACGGCAACTGGCTGCCGATGGAATGGGCCTTAAAATCATGGGGGCCGACCATCAAAGCGACTTTGATGATGCCTTCGGGGACCCGCGCCAGAAGATCGCGGGCCTCATCGCGAGTCAAAACCCGGGGTGATTTGTTAACAAAAACAAAGCCCAGCATCTTCGCCCCGCCGGCAATCGCGGCGTCGAGCGACTCAACGGAATTAATTCCGCAAATTTTTACATCGATACTCATGGAAGTCTTTTAACGGCTTTTCACCGCTTCGCCCACGTCTTTTTGTAGGTCTTTTTCTACTGAAAGATGTTCGTAGGCACAATATCCAAAGGCGCTTGCCATCAACCAGCCCATAAAATTAACCACCACACCGAGCAACACCATCAAAGCGGAGCCATCATCCACCAACTTGAAAACATAGGGTAGGCCATAACCAATGGGCAGGCCGACCAAGGCCGCCGCAACACCAATTTCGACCTTATGTTTGGTGGTCAAATACCATGAAAAATCGGCCGCTTTCATGGCCGTTTTGTCGTCGATAACGATCAGCGGCGCGACCACGACAAAGCGCAGCGCAATCCCAAACAATACCATGTAGGCCGGTATATATACGTACCAACTGGTGAGGCTATACATGGCAAAAATGGTCGTATAGATGATCGCGATGAGCGTCAGGGTCATCACCAAAACCAGGCTGAATGCTGTCAGGCGTAGTTCTGCACGGCCAATTTTCAAGGCCCGCCACAGGCTTGTTTGCGAACCATCAAAGCGGCGCAACACCGCCGCCACAAACACTACCACCACAAAGGCATAACCCAGCGATACCCCGTATCCCGACCAGCCTTTCAGATCACGCATCAGCACGGACAAGCCCACCGCCACGACAATCGGCCCCAGCGCCAACAGGGAGGCCGAGGCAAAGTGCCGGATAAAGTGACGATAGGTGGATCTGGTCAGGGTGCTGGCATTTGCAAAGGTCATCACAAGATCAGTCCGTCATGTCAGAGGCTTATTGTATGTTCCCCGACACCTTAGTCATCTCCACACCGATCACCAAGCCCAACCAGAAGAAAATCAACAAAGGATCAGTGTTGAAATACAGTATCAGGTCTTTTGACCCACGTTTTTGGGGATACGTGGTGTGACATACACCGCATAACTGAACAGGCTAACGATGCCGATATTCAGATAGGATTGTACCGTATATTCAATGTCATAAACATTTAAGGGGGTCTGCGAAAGCGGGCCGCCAACCAAGCTGGCAACAAAATCCGTCACCAACAACAACGGTCCAACGCAAACAACGGCGGAAACTAAGGTTATCAAAAAAATCCCAGACGTTTTCCCCCACGAACTGAGCACACCCCCCAGGGGGCCCATGCGCTCAAGCACAATCAGGGGCACGAGAACAACCATCCGCAATCCAAAGGCATACACCACCATCACCCCGATCATTGCGGTGACCAATCTATTGGACTCATATTCGCCAGACAGAATTTCAAACAACCACATCGAAATATAATACGGCACCAAAATAATCAGGGCCGCCAATACCACCCTCAGTTCATCACGCCCAATACGATAAGGCCAATACACCGGGGCCTTGGCATGGGCCGTGCGAACCACCGCCGTGACATAAATTAGCTGGAGAAACACCATAACCAATTGCAAGCCATTTCGAGGCCATCCGTCACCCAGATGCCCCGCCCCAATCACCAGCCCCGCACTCACCGTTACAGGCGCAATGGCCAACAACAGAGCTGACAATCCACGGCGATTAAAGCACCTATAGGTGGTTATGTTGAGGGCCACAATAGTGGGTTTGTAATACATTCTTTCAACCTGTATCGAAGACGCCCTTTGGACTAGGGCTTCAAACGGGGCTTAGCGTTCGAGGGCAGGCCTCGCCATACCGGCCCCAATCACCAAGCCCAACAAGGTGTTGAGCACAAACGCCGGGGCGATGATGGCGGCCACGCTTAAAATCTGGCTTTCGATGAACATGAAAAACGGCCCGATGTTGATCGCCAGCAAAAACAGGATCAACGCCGCCGGCAGAATCAACAAAACCGCTTCGGCAAACATGCCCATCAGCGGGAGCACCCCGGGCCAATCGGCCATCGAAAAGCGCGGCACTGCCAGCCCCAACACGGTGAGGCCTTGATCGTTGCCCCGCGCGATGCGCGCCACCGACGTGAGATAAGACAGCACCATCAGGCCATGCACCGCGTCCAAGGCATAACGCCCGGACCCATCCATCAGCCGCGCCGTCGTTACCGCCGCAACCGAAACCAAAAACGGCAACGCTGCGGCCCGGAGGATCGGCCTAAATGAGCGCACCAGGGTCTGGACGGCCTGCGATGAAAGGCTGTGAAAGGTGCGAGGTGTATCGGAATCTTGGTGCAATGTCATACGTCCGCCAACTCTTGGGCAATCAAACGCGCGGCTTCAAGCGGGTCTTTGTGGCCGGTGATGGGGCGGCCGATGACCAGGTGGTCGGCGCCCAGATCGATGGCGTCTTTGGGCGTCACCACGCGGCGCTGATCGTCTGAGCTGGCCCAGGTGGGGCGGATGCCCGGCACCACCAGCAAAAAGTCTTTGCCGA
>JAESUA010000139.1 GCA_016763255.1 Magnetovibrio sp.
ACATCTGGGTTGTCTCGGATAACCTGCGCAAGGGCGCGGCGCTCAACACGGTGCAGATCGCAGAAATTCTGGCGAGTGATTATTTGGGTAAATAAGCCCCGGCCAGCATGAAGACTTAACCGCCCCGGTCTTAAGTGATCGGGGCGGTTTTGTTTTCGACGACCTGTGCATGTTGGTCATCGGGGTGCTCGGATCCAGGGTTGAATATTGAATTGATTTGATCTTGTTGGATCATAGTTTCAGCGCGAATGGGTGCCATATCACGTTGCTCTTTGCGCCGGTCATCACTGATGTTGATGTCTTGGCGTCTGCGATCAGGACCAAAGTACCCGGAGACTTTGATGAACGGCCGTGGCCGCTCAATCACCGCGCGGATGCGAGAAAACATCGCTGTAGGCGATAGCGGTTTGACCAAGAACTCGTTCACCCCGGCGTTGCGGGCGTGTTGAATGCGCCAATATTCGGAATGGGCTGAGACCACGACGATCGGTACAAAACGTTCTTCGCCGCGGGTTGATGAACGCACCGCACGGGTGAATTCGATGCCGTCAAATGGGGTCATTTCCCAGTCGGCAAGGATAATGTCCGGCGTCCACGCCATCATGATTTCCAAGGCCGCAGCCCCGTCAGAGGCTTCGCGGATGGTGCGGACATCAAAATGATGCAACACCTCACGTAGCAATTCACGCATGAACGAACTGTCATCGATGATCAGAAACCTGAGGCCATGCAGGTATCCATGGTCTGGCATGTTTTCCCCTTAAATGGACTGATTAGAAAAAAAATTTAAACGGACATTGAGCGTCTATGAGCTGGAATCGGTATGTTTTTTGTACTGAGGCGTTTTTGTATTGGTCGGTGGGTCTTGGGCGAAATTATCGTTGTTTTGTCTTGGCGCATACTGCGTTGTGGCGGCACTTGGTCGGGGCGTGTTCACGCCGCTCGAGGCCCCAAAAAACCGGTGAATTGGCGTACGGACGGGTTTTCCTGTCACTTTGCAAAACCATAAAAAAAGAGGTTTAGCGCAAATGGGTTTGACCGGAAATTCGTTGATGCACGCATCTGGAGCCTGGGGACAGAGCGAGCATATAGAGTGCACGTAAATCATGATGACACTTCAAATGATGGTGTACATGTGGTCATCATAAATACCCGCAATACATGTAATAACCCGCATACTCTTTCATCATACAAGTAACGTCCTTGTGGTCTCGAATGGCATCAAGGATTTTATGTGGGGTGTGGTTTGGATCATGCCAAGAACATTATGTTATGTGTTCAAGGCCTTAGAGGGCGTGTTTTGAGGTGGCTTAAGGACCCAAATCGACGATATCATCATCGTCCTCTAAGAAATCGTGGCGTTTTTCATCGCGGTGGGGCATATCTCTGCGCCGCCGGTCAGGCCCGAAATACTCATCGGCGCGCACATATTGGCGTGGTTTGTCGATCACCGCTTGAATGCGCATGAAGAGGGACTTGGCGGAAATGGGCTTGGCGAGGAACTCGTTGATGCCCGCGTCACGCGCCTGCATGATGTTGGTGATGTGTGAATAGGAGGTCACCATAATCACCGGGGTGAACGGCGCTGGGCTGTCCTCGCCTTCGCGCAGCCAGTGCACGAATTGCATGCCGTCCAACGGTTTCATGGCCCAATCGCAAATGATGATGTCGGGCTTAAACGAGATGGTTTGGTTTTTGGCCTGTTCGCCATCTCCGGCTTCATGGATATCTCGGGCACCAAATTGTGCAATAATGCGCCGCACCAACTGCCTGCTGAAGGCGTTGTCATCGACAATTAAAAAACGCACTTGCGCCAGATATCCGCGACCCGTCATGATTTCCACATCATTGTTTTTTGCACTTTATGCATCGGAGATAGTGTGAGCAATTTGAGGCGCTTGCACAAGTCCTGATGAGAGGGGCTTGCCAACATATCGGAACGAAGGCATATTGTTTTCTCGCAACTGCGAAAAGAATAATACAGCGGAGGCCTCCCCATGCCCACATATCCTCATCCTCGGCGCAGCATGTTGTACATGCCCGGTTCAAACGCCCGTGCGCTGGAAAAGGGCCGGACATTGGCCTGTGACGCGCTGATTATGGATTTAGAAGACGCGGTCGCCCCCGATGCCAAGGTGCAGGCGCGCGAGCAAATTGTTGCTGCGCTGCAACAAGGCGGCTACGGCCAGCGCGAAATTCTCGTGCGCACCAACGGCCTAGACACCCCCTGGGGGTATGACGACATCGTCGCCGCCGCAACATCCGGTGCCCAGGGCATCTTGCTGCCCAAGGTTGAAGGCGCCACAACCGTTCATCAGGTCGAACGCATCATGGAGGCCTGCGGTGCCCCTGCCGAGATGACCATCTGGTGCATGATGGAAACGCCAATGGGCATCCTCAACGCTCAAGACATCGGTTCCGCCAGCCCCCGCGTTGGCGGTTTTGTTATGGGCACATCGGATCTGGCCAAGGATCTGCACGCCACCCACACCCGCGAACGGGTGCCGTTGCAAGCCTCGCTATCTCATTGCTTGTTGGTGGCTCGCGCCTACGGTCTGTCGATTGTAGATGGCGTGCACCTGGATTTGGCTGACGATGAGGGCTTTGCCTATTCGTGCCAACAGGGCCTGGAAATGGGTTTTGACGGCAAAACCTTGATCCATCCGAAAACCGTGGCGAAGGCCAATGAGGTGTTCGGTCCTTCTGAGGGCGATGTTGAGTGGTCGAAAAAGATCATCGAAGCCTTTGAAGGGGCGCAATCTGAGGGCAAGGGCGTGGTCGTGGTCGACGGAAAACTGGTGGAAAACCTCCATATTGTCGAAGCCAAACGCGTTGTTGGGCTGTCGGATATGATCACAAAACTTGAAGCCGAACTGGCTGCATAGATAAACTTAAAGAGAGAGACATATGAGCGACAAGGCGATCCCAAAAAAAACGGGGGCTGGTAATTTTTTCGAAGATTTCCAGCTGGGCCAGGTCATTGATCATGCCACGCCGCGCACCGTCACAGAGGGTGACGTGGCGTTGTATTGTGCGCTGTATGGATCACGCTTTGCGGTGCAATCGGCCGACAGCTTTGCCATGGACATCGGTTATGAAGGCGCACCGATCGACGATTTGTTGGTGTTCCATGTGGTGTTTGGAAAATCCGTTCCCGATATTTCGCTCAACGCTGTGGCCAATTTGGGTTATGCCAACGGCCGCATGATCGCCCCGGTTTATCCCGGCGATACGCTGAGTTCTCGTTCCGAGGTCATCGGCCTCAAAGAAACCTCAAACGGTAAAACCGGCATCGTTTACGTGCACACCGTTGGTGAAAACCAAAAGGGTGAACTGGTTACCGATTTTGTGCGTTGGGTTCTGGTCAACAAAAAGGACCCGGCAAATCCGGCCCCCAATCTGCCTGAAGGTCAAGCGGTGGTGCCCGATTTGGCTGACTGCGTCAGCGCCGAGCATCTCGCCGCGCCGACCGACCTTGATATGAAAGAATACAACCTCACCATGGCGGGCAGCCCGCACGTGTGGGAAGACTACGTGGTTGGCGAAAAAATAGATCACGTCGACGGTTTCACCGTTGAAGAGGCCGAACACGCGCTGGCCACCCGACTGTATCAAAACACCGCCCGGGTACACTTTAACCAGCACAGCGAAAAAGACGGCCGCTTTGGCCGCCGTATCGTTTATGGCGGTCACGTCATTTCGATTTGTCGCTCCATCACGTTTAACGGTCTGGGCAATGCGTATAAGATCGCCGCCATCAACGCCGGGCGTCATGTGGCACCGATTTTTGCCGGCAACACGGTTTATGCATGGTCCGAAGTCATCGATAAGATGGAACTGCCGGGGCATCCGGGGGTGGGGGCGTTGCGATTGCGCACCGTGGGGCTTAAAGACCAAAATGCTCAAGGCTTCCCGTATAAGGATGACGCGGGCAAATATGATCCGGCCGTGGTGCTGGATTTTGACTATACTGTTTTGATGCCCCGCCGGGTTTAATCGCGGCGCGATATGCATCGCTTTCGGTGGTAAATGCTTTGTCTGGCAACCACATGGAAACGATGGGGTCATGTTGACACACCCGTTGGGGGACGGGACAATTACGACCTCTAAAAGGGAGGGGAGCACAGCTCATGCCTAACGATACCAGACCGCTATCACCGCATTTGCAGGTTTATCGCCCGCAAATTACATCCATGCTTTCGATTCTGCATCGCATCACCGGTGTGGTGCTGGCGTTTGTCGCTTTGCTGTTGGCCTATTGGCTTTCTGCGGCGGCTTATGGGCCGGAAGCCTTCGGCCGTGCCCAGGCGCTGCTGGAATCGGGCTTCGGACGCTTTGTTTTGTTCGGCTTCACGTTTAGTTTGTTCTTTCATTTGTGCAACGGCATCCGCCATCTGGGCTGGGACATGTTGTGGGGCTTCGAGCTGTCACAGGTGCGCTTCAGCGGCATACTGGTGTTGATCGTTTCATCGGCCCTGACGGTGCTCAGCTGGCTCATGGCTTATGGCCATGTTGGCAAGTTGTGAGGAGGAAAAGATTATGATCAACACTCCTCAACAAACGAAAAAATTGCAATCCAAGCTCGGTCGCGTGCGCGGCCTGGGCTCGACCCGCGAAGGTGTGCACCACTGGTGGGCCCAGCGCATGAGCGCCGTGGCCTTGCTGCCGCTGTCTTTGTGGTTTGTCTATTCCCTGATCTCGCTGACCGGCACCGACTATGACACGTTCATCGCCTGGGCCAGTGAATTCGGTAACTCGGTATTCTTGGTTCTGCTGGTGGTGACGATGTTTCATCATGCGCAGCTCGGCCTGCAGGTCGTGATCGAGGACTACGTGCATTCCGAAATGTGGAAAATGGGCATGGTGCTGTTTGTGAAGTATGGGGCGGTGGTGTTTGCCGCGTCCGCCATCTTCGCCGTTTTGAAAATTTCGATCGCAGGATAACGGATAATGAGTGAAGCATATCCCATTACAGATCACACCTATGACTGCGTCGTTATCGGCGCTGGCGGCGCGGGTTTGCGCGCCACCATGGGCATGACCCAGGCCGGTTTGAAGACCGCCTGCATCACCAAGGTGTTCCCCACCCGCAGCCACACCGTGGCGGCCCAAGGCGGCATTGGCGCGTCTCTCGGCAACATGGATGAAGACAGCTGGCAGTGGCACATGTACGACACCGTCAAGGGCTCAGACTGGCTCGGTGATCAAGACGCCATCGAATATATGTGTCGCAATGCTGCGGCGGCAGTTTACGAACTGGAACACTTCGGCGTTCCGTTCACCCGCACCGAAGACGGCAAGATTTATCAGCGTCCCTTCGGCGGCCACATGAAGAACATGGGCGAAGCCCCGGTGCCGCGCGCGTGTGCGGCTGCGGATCGTACCGGCCATGCCATTTTGCATACGCTCTATCAACAATGCCTCAAACACGATGCAGAATTTTTTGTCGAATTCATCGCCCTTGATCTGATCATGGACGAAGACGGCGAATGTCGTGGCGTGATTGCCTGGAACCTCGAAGATGGCACCATTCACCGTTTTCGCGCCCAGTCCACGGTGCTGGCTTCTGGTGGTTATGGTCGCGCGTGGTTCTCGTGCACCTCGGCGCACACCTGCACCGGTGATGGTCATGGCATGGTCGCGCGTGCGGGCTTGCCGCTGCAAGATATGGAGTTCGTGCAGTTTCACCCCACCGGCATTTATGGTGCCGGCGTATTGATCACCGAAGGGGCACGCGGCGAAGGCGGTTATCTGACCAACGCCAACGGTGAACGTTTTATGGAACGCTATGCCCCGACGGCCAAAGATTTGGCGTCTCGCGACGTGGTATCACGTGCCATGACGGTGGAAATCCTCGAAGGCCGCGGCGTCGGTGATGGTCAAGATCACATCATGTTGCATCTCGAACACCTGGGTGCGGATATCCTTGGTGAACGTCTGCCGGGCATTTCCGAAAGCGCCAAGGTGTTTGCCGGTATCGACGTGACCCGCGACCCGATCCCGGTCATACCGACGGTTCACTACAACATGGGCGGCATCCCCACCAACATTCATGGTGAAGTTTTACGACCCACCGCCGACGATCCCGATGCGGTGTGTCCGGGCCTGATGGCCATCGGCGAAGCGGCGTGTGTTTCGGTGCACGGCGCCAACCGTTTGGGCACCAATTCACTTTTGGATATCGTGGTGTTTGGCCGCGCCGCAGCG
>JAESUA010000140.1 GCA_016763255.1 Magnetovibrio sp.
ATCACCGCGCTACACCACCCAGTGGGAAGAGTTGCGTGTGGTACGGGCCTAATGTTTGGGCGTAAGCTTTAGGATTTGCAAAATACGTTGACGCGCATGGGCTGATCAAATGCGAAGCCATCTTTTTCGGCTGTGCCGAGGCGCTCAAAGGCGGCCTTAAGCTCGGCCTCAAGGCCGTCAAAGTCGTCGGCACGGTGCGGGTTGATGCGCAGCATGCGCTCCTTAAACTGGGCAAAGTCGGTGTGCATGGCGGGGTGGGTGTAGGAGAACTCATTTTGCGCCTCCAAACCCAGCTCAGCGGCACCTTGCAAGGCTTCGTATGCCTTGGCACGGACCATTGTTTCGTCGTGCACCGGCTGCATCAAGTCAAAATGCGGGCCTTGGGCGACCGGTTCACAAACATACAAAATGCCATCGGACTTCAACACCCGCGCAGCCTCGTTGAGGGCCAGCGCCATGTGTTCGATATCTACGTGGTGCAGGCTGTTGAAAAACACCGCTACATCGATGGAATCGCTATCGAACGGCAATTTTTCGGCTCGGCCTTCAAAATAAACTTCGTCTCCCACAGGTTTTTGCGCGTGGGCTTGTTCCAATTGTATGGCGCTGCATTCCACACCAAACGCCTTGGCCCCGTGCCGGGTCATCAAACGCACCAAGTGGCCTTCGCCGCAGCCGATATCGATGACCTTTTTACCCTGTAGTTCCAGGGTTGCGGTGAGGACTTCGCTGTTGCTACGCCGTGGTGCGTTGGTGGGGGCGTTAGAAGGGGCGATGGGAAGCACAGTTGCGTTCATGGGGCTGCCGTTTTTGTTGCGGCCTTTGCGGCCATTAGGGGGTCGGAGCACACGTTATCATTAGGGGGAATATAGAGAGATTTTCCATCTGGACAATGGCGTCTTTTAGGACGAGCGCACGGCCGAGGCAACTGTGAACAAAAAAAATGGGCAGGAGCGTTTGTTTATCAAAAGCTCAGTTGGTGTTGGTTTGACGCCAAGATGCCAGTTGCGCCTGGCGGCGCTGGGCAAACGTATCCGCACGGCTTTGACCGGATGTATTGCGCATGAAATTTGCGCCCGGTTTTAGGGCATTGACGCGGTTGGTGATTTCTTGCCCGGCGCGTACGGACGTTGGGGTATCGCGGCGCATTTGGAAGGCGCGATTGAAGCGCTGGGTCAGCGAGCGGTCGGGCTGCACAATGGATGATTTGCGCACGGTGGGTGTCGGGGCCTTAGACGTGCTGGCGGTGACAAAATCGGCCTGGGCTGTTTGCTGCCAAAAATTTGAGATTTTAAGGCGATACGTCTGATTGAGCTTCGGGGTGGTGGAGTGATAATCACCAGCCGCCTGAATCCATGATTGTGAGACAGCGTAGCGTGATTTGAGAAAATCCGCCGCATAAGCGGCATTGGTGCGGGCATCAAAGGCCTTTTCGATGCTGGCAAAAGCATCGGGGTGATATTTCAGGTTGATCTGCATGCAGCCGACATCGATGTTTTGCACCCCATCGGCACGCAACGACTTCACAAAGGCCACCGCGTCGCTACGATTGGGCAAATAATGCCCACGCCCACCGGTCGTAACGGTCCATGGCCAGGCAATTATTTCCCCCCGGCCTTGATCCGTTTGCTCAAACCAGCGGCCCGATTCAGCCAGTGAAATGGCCTGCAAAAGTCCCTTGGGAATGCCCTTGGTGCGTTCTTGGTGTGCAATCGCAGTGATGCAAGTATTAGCTTCTTTTTCAAAGGCTTGTACGGAATTTGGTAAGGGTGAAGAAAGGGCGCGATCGGCAAAAAGCAGGACAACGCCAACGGCCAGCCCGGCCATGATCGGACGGGTGTAGGCCAAACGAAAAAGGGGTGTTGCAGTCATCATCATACGGTAGTTGATGCAACGGACATGCCAGCCTTAGGTGAATTTGGGACTAATCGGGAAGGCTGTCGTCGCCCGCACCCAATGCGCGCTGCATGAACACGGTATCGACCCAGGCACCAAACTTAAAACCGGTGGATTTAAGATAGCCTGCCTGCACAAAGCCTTGGCGTTGGTGCAAGGTGATGGAGGCCGCATTTTGCGCCCCACCGATGACCGCGACCATTTGGCGGTAACCCAATTCGGTGCAGCGTTCGATCAAGGTGCTGAGCAATTTTGATCCGATGCCGTTGCCGGTGGCCTGGGGATCGACATAGATGGAATCTTCCACAGTATGGCGATAGGCAGAACGGGGACGGAAACTGCCGGCATAGGCAAAACCGTGCACTTCACCGTTCAATTCGGCCACGATATAGGGTGCACCGGCGTCTAGGATGCTCTGGCGGCGCGTGGAGATGGTGTCAGCACTGGGGGCCACCTCTTCGAAGCTGGCGGTGCCATTTTGCACATGATGAGCGTAAATGCGTTGAATGGCGGCCACATCGCTGGGGCTGGAATCACGGATGACGATTGGGTTGGCTTGCTCGTTCATGGTGCGTTCACCGCTTCAATAAATTTTGATCAATGCCGGTCAAGGCCTCGATCAGGGTGGTCAAGTTTTGCGCAAGTTGTGCAAAGCCGTTTGATCGTGTGATGGTTTGTTCGTCCATGTACAGCGCGCGATTGATCTCAATCTGCAACGCGTGGACGCCTTCTTTGGGTTTGCCATAGTTGCGGGTGGTGAAACCGCCGGCATAGGGTGTGTTCAGCACCACATGATAGCCCATATCACCAAGCACTTGGCGTGCCAAATTGGTGATGCATTGATTGCATGAGGTTCCATTGGCATCGCCCAATACCATATCGACACGATCATTGCCGGGATCGCGATCCATGGGGCCGCCAATGGATGGCATGGAATGACAATCGATCAACAAATAAGTCCCGAACTTCTGTTTGGTGCGCTCCAGCAGCTGCGTTAAGGCGACGTGATAGGGCTTGTAACAGTGCTCTATTCGGCTATGTGCTTCGCTGAAACTGATTTTATGGGCGTAAATTTGTGCCCCGTCGGTGACCACTTTGGCAATGGTGCCAAGCCCGGCGCGGACCCGTGGCGTGGTGGTGTTGACCCAGTTTGGTAGTTTTTCGTCAAACATGGCGGGGTCCAGTTCCCACGGTTCGCGATTCGGGTCGGTATAAGCGCGGGGAAAGTGGGCACGCAACAACGGAGCGCCAAAATGAGGGGCCTTTTCATACAGCTCGTCGACAAATGCATCTTCGGAGCGGCGCAGGGACACGGGGTCTAACTGGCTGTTTTGCACGAAAGATGCAGGGTAATCGTGGCCGCTGTGGGGCGAGGCAAACACCACCGGTGTGGTCTGCGCCAAAGGTTCGATGATGTCGAACGGCGTCTCGACTTCTTTGTCCAGGAGCGTAACAGGGCTGATGTGTGGGCTCGACATGTACTTACAGTATCCAATTGCAGGCCATGGCGACAGTTTTTTTAGGATCTGACGAGGCCCTGATTTATTGGTGTTACAGCCAGAAAACCGCCGTGGCAACGCCAAATTGACGATGGATGTGGATGGTTTGATCTGAGAAACGCGATTGGGGGCTTGCCAAGTGCGCTCGTTCAGACTAAAAAGCCGCGTCCGCCACATGATAAGGCGGTTCCGATGAAAATCGGGCGCGTAGCTCAGTGGGAGAGCACCTCGTTGACATCGAGGGGGTCACTGGTTCAATCCCAGTCGTGCCCACCATGAAAACCCCCTGGGAAACCAGGGGGTTTTTCTATTGCTTGTCTTTCATGAAATTTGAGACGATTTGGCCGGGGCACCCATAGGGCACCCAGTGACCTTGATTCGGCTCTACATTTTATCAATTAGACAACCGGCCACAGCAAGCTCTGCCTTGCACTCCAATCGAAAGAGGCCTAATTCAGTGCGTTCAATTTAACAAGAGGTAGAGAAATGCCCACCATAGGCCATGATGCAAAACAGCCCCGCATGTCGGCACCGTTTGACCCCAAAACCAAAGCGGCAAAGATGTTCGCAGAATTTGGCAGAGGCGAGTCTGTCTCCAAGGTTTTAGATGAAATCCAAAAGGCTCATGAGAGTCGCGAATACTATGTTCTAAGCCTCTGGCGTGAAGTTCGCAACGCATTGGAAGCCAAACAAACCGATGGGAACCACCAATCCGCAACTGCTTCATAGTGTGTGGATGTAATGCTGCTATTTAAGTCGCCTTGTGTTCGGCCTCTGCTTTGAGCATGTCCAGCTTGGCTAAATTACTGTGCAGGGCGTCCCACAAATTAGCCAGATGACTCAGAATATAGCTTAGGTCAGTTGCTGAATCTGTCCAACGATCGGGGCGTAGCTCAAGCCTCGGCTATAAGCAGACAGAACCGAATTTGGTGATGATCGTTTTTTTTTGTCCGTCGGCCGGATAAATAGGTTTTTGAATGCAATAAATCTGTGGCCATGTCTAATCTCATAATCCCATGATTATATTATGGTTTTTGCATTTTGTGACGTTTTATCAAGAGCCTATCGCGTGCCTTGGCAATGTTGTGGCCAGCAATGCTGCGTCCCGGAGATGTCGGCTGCGGGAGAAATGAGGGGGCTGCTGAGCAAATCCATAGCCGCTATGCCATAAATTATGCGATTCGGCCCTTTTGCATTGCAGCATTTTGATGTACGAAGATTGTCACCCTTTTGTGTATTTCGGAAAAATCATGCGCCAATATCTTCATATCGACCTGGACACACTTGCCATCCGCAAGGAAAAACAAAGTGGCGAGGCCCTGGCCCGCATCGGCCGTTACCTGATCGCCAAGACCCTGGTCGACGAAGGCGTGGCCTCGATTGACCCGTTGTCACCTGAAAACCCGCTGATTTTTTCGGCAGGTCCCTTTGCAGGAACCAACTTTTCCAACGCCAATCGCATCAGCGTCGGTTGCAAAAGCCCGCTCACCGGTGGCGTTAAAGAGTCCAACGCCGGGGGCACGTTCGCCTTTGCCATGGGCCAGCTGGAACTGTCCGGGCTGACGCTGCATAGTGCCGCCAAGGATTGGGTGGTGATCCGCATCACCAAGGGCGGCGAGATTACGTTTGATGATGCCACACCCTATTTGGGCAAGGGCAACATGGAAGCGGCTGAGATGCTCCATGAGGCTTACGGTGCCAAGGTCAGCATCGCCCTGTGCGGCCCGGTCGGCGAATACGCCAGCTTGATCGCCGGCATTGCGTTCTCCGACAT
>JAESUA010000141.1 GCA_016763255.1 Magnetovibrio sp.
CAAACCCAGCTGACGTTCCAATTCGGCCAGGGCAGCGGAAGGCGCTTCCATGGACAGTTGGATGTAGTGACCCTTGCGGTTTTTCTTGATTTTGTAAGCCATGGAGCGAAGGCCCCACTGCTCGGTCTTTTCAACCTTGCCACCGTTATCGGTAACAACGGCTGTCATCTGTTCGGTCAAGGCTTCAACCTGTTGGGTCGACAAATCTTGACGAGCGATGATAACGCTCTCGTAAAAAGGCATATTGCCCTCCTTTTGGATTGTCTCAGCCCCAAATCGGGGCATAGCTGAGGGACCTCCCCCAGCAAGGAGCTATGAAGTGGCGCAATATACAGGGGAATTGGGCGATTGCAAGTGGGGAGGGGGCGTTTGACCAAGTCAGTGATTTTCCACCAAACGGACCATAGCAAAGTTGTCCTGCCCTTTTGTCTTCTTGCGACGCACACCAGCGACATGTCCCCGGCATTCGCCCAAGGCATCAGATGCATTGAGCAGAGTGATGAAGTGCACACAATCTAAACGACACTGTGTCCCCCAACTCTTTAAATTGACGCGCATAGGTAGAGTTAATACACTGAGAAAATCTTAATGAGTGCTGCGTATCTTCCTCGTTAAGGTTCATAATTTTGAAATAATAATGAGAATTGGGACTAAATAAATGTGCACAAATATCAATATTACGACAACAAACAATGAATATGTAAATGCTCGCAGCCAGGAATTTTCCTATGAATTGGACTCTAAATTATTATTCCGAAAAAAAGGCGCTGAATTTGTTCAAAAATTAAGCAAAACACCTGACATACTTCATAAATGGACGGGTAAATATGGTTTTACAGGAATGAATGCGTTTGATCTTCCAGTCGTCGTTGATGGTATGAATACGGAAGGGCTGGCAACGGGTGGCATGTGGTTTAACAACGCTGTATATCCAGGAATCACTGATGGTTCTGACAAAACTAAAATTAGTGTATTTTACATCTGCGAATGGATTTTAAGTAATTTTGCCACTTGCGATGAAGTGGTAAAAGAGTTGGAAATAAATAAACTCGAAATTGCCGATACCGACACAATGAAACATCACTTTCCCGTTCAGGACGCATTGGGAAATAAAATCGTCATTGAATTTATTGATGGTAAAGTTGTGGTGTCAGAAAATCCGCTAGGCGTTCTGACCAACCAGCCGGAGTTACAGTGGCATCTCACCAATATGCGTAACTATCGTGGTATCACCCCTTATGATGTAGACGAACCGACCCAAGGCAATTTTTATCCAAACAATGTAGGGTTAGGTAAAGTTAATATGGACAATTTGGGTGGGGGTGGTGGCTTTGCTCAAGTTCCCGGTAGCTGGCAGTCAGCGGACCGTTTCATTCGTATGGCGATGATATCCAATTACGCTGATAGGGTCGATACATTGGAAGAAGCAACCACTCTAGCCGTGCATTTTTTGAATACAGTTGATATTCCTCAGGGTGTTGTGCGTGATAATAAAAATGATGTAGGAGCAATCGATCCTTTCATATTTAAAAAATATGGAATTGAAGTGATAAAGCAAAATGAAACTACACAATATATTTCCATTAAAAACCTGACAGAAAAAATATATTCTGTCCGTATGTATGAATCACCTTTGCTCTATTCTGTAAAACTCAATGAACTAGACCTGGATGAATTAGATGGAACGACTGTTGAAATCCCCCAACAACAATCCATTGATTTAACCCAGCAAATCAATGAAGGCGTTTTAAGTTCAGGCGACACCATACAAAATCTTGCCGTTCTTAATTAGTTCAGGGTCGTATTGTGCCCTGATCATGCCCCAGGGCACAATACGTCTCCAGGCGGCGGCAAAATGATCGTGTCCCCGTGACGCGTCCTTTTCCCTCCTCCCATGAGTTCTCGGGACACCTTAACTTACATCAGCCATTCACACCTCGTGGCCAATTGCGGGAATATGAATCCTTGTTGCCTGCAGAAAATGCGGCATGTGTTCGAAATGTATTGAAAAAAACTTATATCCCTGGAATCGGATCAAGGTGTTGGCGAAGCATTTGATGGGGACTGAAAAACCGCCGTAATCAGGCGTTTTGTGCGGTTCTAAAGGGATTTTTGGGCGGGGCCATTTGACCGTGATCAAGGCCCATTTGGGGTTGCCAAACTACCGTTTCTACCCATTGGTGGAGGGTGCTATGACGGTTTTGGGCAATACGCGTATCAGCGTGCAAATTATGTTGATCGGTTTGATCGCATTGGTCGGTTTTTTGGTGGTCGGCGTGATCTACGTCAACAGCGCCACCAAGCAAGAAGGTTTTCTGAAATCTCAGCTTCATGAAAGCAAGGGCATTGTATATGTCAGTGCGATTAAGGCCGGGTTTTTGCAGGCGCGGCGCAATGAAAAGGATTTTTTGCTGCGTAAGGATCTGAAATACGCCGAACGCCATGGCCAGACCGTGGCTCAGTTGATGCCCTATTTCGACAAGCTGAAAACCATTCACCAAGAACCGGACGAGCAACAGCTTGTCGATGACATGCAAACCGGCTTTGCTTCGTATGTTGAGCAGTTCAATCTAACGGTTGAGGCTTGGCAACGTATCGGTTTGAGTCCGCAAGAGGGCTTGCGCGGTAAATTGAATGCAGCGGTGGTGAACCTTGAAGATGAGTTGAAGAACAACAACCTCATGGAAGGTGCCGACAAATTGACGTCGACCTTGTTGCGGATGCGCGGTTATGAAAAAGACTTTTTCCTCAGCGTTGAGAGCAAAATTGCCAAGCGGGTGAAACGGGTTCATGCCAAGCTGGATATGGGCTTTGCCTATACCGACCTGCCGCAAGTGGAAAAAGAACGCATCGCCGGTATCTTGGAAACCTACATTACTGATTTTGAAACCCTTTCAAACGTGATGCTGGAGGCGGTGGAAAACACCAAACAAATGAGCACGCTGTTTGCCGAGGTCCAGCCGGTACTGCAAACATTGGACGAAATAGGCACCGCCGATGCCGCGCTGGCGACCCGCGAACTTCAGGCCAATGTCGACAGCACCATGACCTTCATGATCGGATCGATGATTGTTGTGACCCTGATTGTGGTGTCCTTTGGTTTGTTGATCGGGCGCGGCGTCAGCGCACCGGTGCGCAACATGACCGGGGCGATGACCCGTCTGGCCGAAGGTGCGCTCGACACAGATGTCCCGGCGCGTGATCAGCACAACGAAATCGGTGAAATGGCCGCCGCGGTGCAGATCTTCAAAGACAACGCCATTGAAGTTCAGCGCTTGGAGCAAGAGCAAAAGGCCAATGCTCAACGTCAAGCCCAGGAAAAACACCAAATGTTGATGGATATGGCGCAAGAATTTGAAGGCAGTGTCGGCGAGGTGGTGCAATCGGTGTCTTCGGCGGCGATACAGATGCAATCTTCGGCGACCTCTTTGTCCACGACTGCTGATGAAACCTCGCAGCAATCCACCACCGTCGCTGAGGCGGCGGAGCAAGCCTCTTCCAATGTGCAAACGGTGGCCAGTGCAGCCGAAGAGCTGACCAGCTCGATTTCGGAAATTTCGCGCCAAGTCGCGCAATCGACGCAAATTACGGCCACTGCGGTGTCTGAGGTTGAAGATGCAAATGCCCAGGTTCAGGGCTTGGCCGCGGCCGCCACCAAGATCGGCGAGGTGGTCGCCTTGATCACCGACATCGCCGATCAAACCAACCTGCTGGCTTTGAATGCCACCATCGAAGCCGCGCGCGCCGGAGAAGCCGGCAAGGGCTTTGCCGTTGTGGCGTCGGAAGTTAAAAACCTAGCCAACGCCACAGCCAAG